>CAJOQU010000135.1 GCA_905236975.1 uncultured Clostridia bacterium | reverse complement strand
GCTTGAGGCCGAGGTCATCTGCGGCGAAGACGGATTGTCCCGCCATGTGTATTCGGCCTGCGGGAGCGACATGATGAGCGATGTACTGGCTTATGTCAAAGACCAGGCGGTTCTGCTGACCGGGCTTGTCAACTCCCAGGTAATCCGAACAGCCGAAATGATGGATATGAACTGCATTGTTTTTGTCCGCTCCAAAATGCCTACTGCCGAAATGAAAGCACTTGCGGAGGAAAGCGGCATTGTTCTGATGGGAACCAATAAAAGAATGTACGAGGCCTGCGGTATACTTTACAGCAACGGTCTTGTAGGAAACCGGGTCAAAGATGTCTGAGGCATTGCAGTTTCATTTTGATGTGGACGGCGCGGATTTTACTTCGGCAGGTCAGGCGTCGGTTCAAATCAAAAAAAGTCTGCGGCGGTTGGGGCTCTCGCCCGAGATCATTCGCCGTGTTTCGATCGCCATGTACGAAGGTGAAATCAATATGGTCGTTCACGCCGGCGGCGGCGAAGCTGACGTTACGGTAACCGAAAACTATGTTGAAATTCGTCTGCACGATCACGGCCCCGGCATTAAGGACATTGACCAAGCCATGCAGGAAGGCTTTTCCACCGCGACCGACAGCATTCGTGCCCTCGGATTCGGGGCGGGAATGGGTCTTCCCAACATGAAACGGTATACAGATTATATGGAAATTCATTCCGAACTCGGTCAAGGAACCGATATTACCATGAGGGTGAACATCAGCTGACCCTTGAATAACTTTTCGGCAGGTTTTTATGATGAATAAATACGAACATTCGGTTTATCTCGATGTCGAAAAATGCAGCGGCTGTACCACCTGCTTAAAGCACTGCCCTACCGAGGCCATTCGCATTCGGGACGGGCACGCGGTCATCAATCAGGATCGCTGTATTGATTGCGGGGAGTGCATTCGCGTGTGCCCGCACAGCGCCAAAAAGGCGGCTTGCGGCAAGCTGTCGGATATGGAAAGGTTCAAATGGAAAATCGCCATTCCGGCCCCAACCCTTTACGGCCAGTTCGACAATTTGGATGATGTCGATTATGTGCTGGACGGGCTATTGAAAATCGGATTTGACGATGTGTTTGAGGTCTCGGCCGCGGCGGAGCTTGTCAGCGCCTATACGCGTCTTTACCTGAAAACGCAGGGGGTCAAAAAGCCGGCCATCAGCTCGGCTTGCCCGGTCATCATTCGCCTCATTGGCCTGCGCTTTCCCTCGTTGACCGAAAATATTATCCATATGCTGCCCCCTATGGAGGTGGCGGCCATGTTGGCTCGCGAAAAGGCGCAAAAGGAGCACCCCGAATTCAAGCCGGAGGAGATCGGCGTTTGCTTTATCTCCCCTTGCCCCGCCAAAGTGAGCTATGTGCGCAACGGCTTTGCCGATTATAAAAGCAAAGTGGATGTGGTGGTCTCGATCAGTGATATTTATTTTCAACTGATCGCCAAAATGCGTCCCGGCAGTGAGGTGGATCCGCTTTCCGACTCCGGCATGATCGGCATTGGGTGGGCAACCTCCGGCGGCGAAGCGACCGCTATTTTCAATGAAAGCTACCTTGCGGCCGACGGGATCGACAATGTCATCCGGGTGCTGGATCAAATCGAAAACGGCAATATTCCGCAGCTGGAGTTCATTGAACTGAACGCCTGTACGGGCGGCTGTGTGGGCGGCGTGATGACCATGCAAAATCCTTTCATCGCCAAAGCGCGCCTGCAAAGCCTCAGGCGGTATTTACCGGTGTCGCAGAATTCCCTTCCCAAGGAAGAAAGCTACATACCCGGCGAATACATTTTTGACCAAGCGCCCACCTATAATCCCATCAGCCGTTTGTCGGACAGTATGGCCGAATCCATGCGCATGATGGCGGATATTCAAAAACTATGCGGCGACCTTCCGGGAATCGACTGCGGCTCTTGCGGAGCGCCGAACTGCCGCGCCTTTGCGGAGGATGTAGTGAAAAAACAAGCGTTGCTGGAAAGCTGTTTGATTCGACAGCACGCAAAGGGGGATGCACATGACCGTTCTTGAACTGGCCGAAAGCGGGGCGTTTGATCCTGTCACCTTGCCCGACCCCGATCGCACGATCACCGGCGTTTACATCGGCGATCTGTTAAGCTGGGTCATGGGCAGAGCCCACAGCGGCGATGTGTGGATCACCATTATGTCCAATATCAATATCATCGCGGTGGCCTCGCTGGCCGATACAGCCTGTATTCTGCTGGCTGAGGACGTGGAGCTGTCGGAAGATATCCTCAACACCGCCGCGGCAAAGGATGTCAATATCCTGCGCAGTAAGTCCGGCATTTACGACACCGCCCTTACCTTAAGCCACTTGTTATGAGCCGGTTTTATTACGATCTGCACATCCATTCCTGCCTTTCCCCCTGCGGGGACGATGACTCCACGCCTGACAGCATTGCCGGCATGGGGGAACTGAACGGGCTTGATGTGATGGCTTTGACCGACCACAACACCTGCAAAAATTGTCCCGCTTTTTTCAAAGCCGCCGAGCGTCACGGCATACTTCCCGTTGCCGGGATGGAACTGACCACAGCGGAAGATATCCATATCGTCTGCCTTTTTGAACAATTGGAAGCGGCCATGGAATTTGACAAAGCGGTCGACAGCCGCCGCGTCAAAATTCCCAACCGTCCCGATATCTTCGGCAACCAGTGGCTGTGCGATGAGAACGATCAAATCTTCGGAAGCGACGATCATCTGCTTTCCAATGCGACTGAACTTTCGCTTGATGAAACGCCAGAGCTGGTTGCTCGCATGGGCGGCATCTGCTACCCCGCGCATATCGACCGGCAGGCAAACGGAATCATCGCGGTGCTGGGCGTGTTCCCCGATTTCCCGCGTTTTCCCTGCGCCGAAGTTCATGACGGCACACGGCGGGCGGAATTTTCCCGTTTGTGCGGCATGACGGAGGATCAGATCATCACCAGTTCTGACGCGCATGTGCTGTGGGACATTCAAGAACGCACACAGTTTTTTGAATTGTCCTGTGACCGGCAGGATGTAGTCAAAACGCTTTTCAACCGCTGGAGGTCGCTATGAAAGAATTATCGCTGAATGTGCTTGACATTGCCGAAAACTCGGTCAAGGCGGAAGCCAGGCTTACCGAAATCCGCATTGACGAGACCGACGATCTTCTGACCCTGACTATTCAGGACGACGGCCGCGGCATGACAAGCGACGTGGTCAAAACCGTGACCGACCCGTTTTACACCACTCGCACCACACGCAAGGTCGGTATGGGGCTGCCGCTGTTAAAGTTAGAGGCGGAAATGACGGGCGGCACGCTGACCGTTGAATCGCGGCACCAAAGTGAATTTCCCGATTCACACGGTACCACGGTGACGGCGGTGTTTCATAAAAATCATATCGATTTTATCCCGCTGGGGGATATCGTCTCCAGCATTACTACCTTAATACAGGGCCATCCCGATTCCGATTTTCTGTTCACGCACACCCTGCCGGATAAGACCGTCACGCTTGATACCCGTGCGTTGCGGCAGGTGCTGGAGGACGTGCCGCTGAACAGCTTTGAAGTGATCCAATGGATCGGGGAATACCTGAATGAACAATATGAAATCAAATCCGGAAAGGAAGAACAGTATGAAGTCATTGGCTGAATTACAAGCGATCAAAGAAAAGATGAAGGATAAGGTCATTCTTCGTGAAGGCGCGAACAACATTCGCGTGGTAGTCGGCATGGCCACCTGCGGTATTGCCGCCGGCGCTCGCCCGGTGTTGAACACCCTGGTGGAAGAGGTCAGCAACCAAGGCCTTACCGACAAAGTGACCGTTTCACAAACCGGGTGCATCGGCATCTGTCAGTTTGAACCGGTCGTAGAGGTTTTCGAGGCCGGCAAAGAAAAAACGACCTATGTAAAAATGGACTCGGAAAAAGCAAAACGCGTGGTAGAAGAACATTTAAAGGGCGGCAAGGTCATTGCGGAATATACCCTTGCCGGTCAGAAGTTATAACTTGATTTGGAGGAATACATATGATTCGTGCACAAGTATTGATTTGCGGCGGTACGGGTTGTACCTCTTCGGGAAGTCGCCAACTGCAAAAGGCCTTTGCAGACAATATTGAAAAATGCGGTCTTTCCGATGAAGTAAAGCTGGTACAAACCGGATGCTTCGGTCTTTGCGCGCTGGGTCCGGTCGTCATTGTTTATCCCGATGGCACCTTCTACAGCCGCGTCACCGCTGACGACGTTCCTGAAATCGTGGAGGAACATCTGTTAAAGGGCCGTGTTGTGGAACGTTTGGTCTACAACGATACCGGCAAGGAGGTTGACGTCGATAAAATCACCGAAGCTGTGGCTCTTGAGGATACCGCCTTTTATAAATCGCAAAACCGTGTGGTACTGCGTAACTGCGGCGTAATCGACCCCGAAAACATTGATGAATACATCGCGATGGACGGCTATGCCGCTTTGGGCAAGGTTTTGACCGAAATGACCCCTGAGGATGTCATTCAGTGCATCACCGATTCGGGTCTGCGCGGCCGCGGCGGCGGCGGATTCCCCACCGGCCGCAAGTGGGCGCTTTGCGCACCCAACAAAGCGCCGCAAAAATATGTGGTCTGCAACGCCGATGAAGGCGACCCCGGCGCATTTATGGATCGCTCGGTGTTAGAGGGCGACCCCCACTGCGTCATTGAGGCCATGGCCATTGCCGGTTACGCCATCGGCGCTACCAAAGGGTATGTGTATGTGCGTGCGGAATACCCCATCGCCGTGAAACGTTTGCAAATCGCCATCGATCAAGCGCATGAATACGGCCTTTTAGGGAAAAATATCTTTGATTCGGGCTTTGATTTTGACCTTCAAATCCGCCTTGGCGCGGGTGCGTTCGTCTGCGGTGAGGAAACCGCGCTGATGACCTCGATCGAAGGCAACCGCGGCGAACCGAGACCTCGTCCGCCCTACCCGGCAGTGAAGGGACTTTATAACTCCCCGACCGTGGAAAACAATGTGGAAACCTTTGCCAACATTCCGCAGATCATCCTGCGCGGCGCCGATTGGTTTGCCTCTATGGGTACCGAGCGTTCCAAGGGCACCAAGGTATTCGCGTTGGGCGGCAAAATCAAGCATACCGGCCTTGTGGAAATCCCCATGGGCACCACCCTGCGCCATATCATTGAAGATATCGGCGGCGGCATTCCGGGCGGCAAAAAGTTCAAGGCGGCGCAAACCGGCGGTCCTTCGGGCGGATGTATTCCGGCAAGCCTGATTGATACCGAGGTGGATTATGACAACCTCACCGCCATTGGCTGCATGATGGGCTCCGGCGGTCTGATCGTCATGGATGAAGACACCTGTATGGTCGACATGGCCAAGTTCTTCTTGGAATTCACGGTGGATGAATCCTGCGGTAAATGTACTCCCTGCCGTGTCGGTACCAAGCGTCTGCTTGAAATGCTCGATAATATCACCAAAGGCAACGGCACGCTGGAAGACATTGATAAAATGGAGGAATTCTGCTACTACATTAAGCAAAATTCCCTGTGCGGTTTGGGTCAAACCGCTCCCAACCCGGTACTGGCTACCTTAAAATTCTTCCGGGATGAATATGTCGCCCATGTGGTGGACAAAAAATGTCCCGCAGGGGTCTGTAAAGACCTTGTCTCCTACACGATTATGGAAGATAAGTGCAAGGGCTGTACCAAGTGCGCCCGCAACTGCCCGGTCAACGCCATCAGCGGCACAGTCAAGAACCCGCATGTGATCGATCATTCTAAATGTATCAAGTGCGGCGCCTGTATTGAAAACTGCCCGTTCAGCGCGATCATCAAGAAGTAAGAAAGGAGCCTGCTATTATGGATATGATCAATGTAAAAATCAATGGGATCTCGGTAAGTGTTCCGAAGGGCTCTACGATTTTAGACGCCGCGCGTTCGGCCGGCATTGAAATTCCCACCCTCTGCTTTATGAAAGATAAGAACGAGATCGGCGCCTGCCGCATCTGCGTGGTAGAGGCCAACGAAGGCGGCCGCGGCTTCCGCATTGTGACCGCCTGTGTTTACCCCGTCAGCGAGGGCATGGAAGTTTTGACCAACACCGAAAAAATTCAAAAAGCAAGAAAAACCACGTTGGAGTTAATGCTCTCCACCCACGACAAAAAATGTCTCTCCTGCGTTCGTTCCACCAACTGCGAGCTGCAAAAGCTCTGCCGTGATTACGGTGTGGATGAAGCCGCTTTTTCAGGCTTTAAGCCTCAGTATGAACTGGATCAATCCACCCCCCATTTGGTAAGAGATAATAACAAATGTATCCTTTGCCGTCGCTGTGTGGCCGCCTGCAATGAGCAATATGTGGGCGTCATCGGCGCAAACAATCGCGGTATCGATACCAGCATCGGCACCCCGTTTGAAGTGGGTCTTTCCAATGTTCCCTGTATCTCCTGCGGCCAGTGTACGGTGGTATGTCCCACCGGCGCTTTAACCGAGAAAGACGACACCGATAAAGTTTGGGCCGCTATTGCCGACCCGACCAAGCATGTGGTGGTGCAGACCGCGCCTTCGGTACGCGCCACACTGGGCGAATGCTTCGGCATGCCCATCGGCACCAATGTAGAGGGCAAAATGGTTGCCGCCATGCACAGAATGGGCTTTGACAAAGTGTTTGATACCAACTTTGCCGCAGACCTGACCATTGTGGAGGAAGCCAACGAGCTGGTGCAGCGCATTCAAAACGGCGGCGTTCTGCCCATGATTACCTCTTGCTCGCCGGGCTGGGTCAAATTCTGTGAATTTTATTATCCCGACATGCTGGATCATCTCTCCACCTGCAAATCGCCCCAGCAAATGGGCGGCGCGGTCATTAAAACCTATTATGCGCAAAAAATGGGGATCGATCCCAAAGATATCGTTTCGGTCTCGGTCATGCCCTGCACCGCCAAAAAATTTGAGATCGGCCGTGACGATCAAAGCGCGGCAGGGGTGCCTGATCTGGATATTTCCATTACCACGCGTGAGCTTTCCCGTATGATCATGCGTGCGGGCATCAATTTCCAAACGCTGGAGGACGAGGAGTTTGACAACCCGCTGGCGGAGGATACCGGTGCGGCGGTCATTTTCGGCGCGACCGGCGGCGTGATGGAAGCGGCGCTCCGTACCGCGAACGACTGGCTTACCGGGCAAGACAATACCGAGGTTGAATTCAAAGCGGTTCGCGGCACACAAGGCTTAAAACAAGCTACTGTAAACATTGGCGGCAATGACATTAAGGTTGCCGTGGCCTCAGGTGCGGCCGCTGCGAAATGCGTGATGGATCGCATGAAAGCCGGCAACCCCGATGGTTGGACCTTTGTGGAAATCATGGGTTGCCCCGGCGGTTGTGTCAATGGCGGCGGTCAGCCGATTATCCCCGCAAAGGTGAAGAATTTCACGGACTACAAGGCAGT
>CAJOQU010000134.1 GCA_905236975.1 uncultured Clostridia bacterium | reverse complement strand
GGGAAAAATTGATCGCCTCGGGCATTCCGATAAGAGAAATCTTTTATTCCAAAACCGATCCCTCCCGTGCCAAAAGATCGCTTTCCCTTCCGCAAGATAAAAATATCGTGTTGCTGATGTGCGGCAGTATGGGCTGCGGCCCCATGGAAAAACTGGCGGCATTGCTGCCGAAAGCTTTACCGGCCGACGCCATGCTGGTGGTCATTTGCGGCAATAACCGCCGCCTTTACAAATCACTGACCAAAAATCCCCTTCCCGCCAACATGCGCGTGGTAGGCTACACCAACCGTATGCCGCTTTATATGGACGCCGCCTGCCTGCTTTTGACCAAACCCGGCGGATTAAGCACCACCGAAGCCGCCGCCAAAGCGTTGCCCATGGTATTTATTGACGCTGTGCCCGGCTGTGAAACCCGCAATCTGGAATTTTTTACCGCAAACGGTTTTGCCGACGCGTCGGCCGACCTATCGGTTCTGTGTGGTACGGTATGCGCCTATTTAAGCAACCCCGAAGCGCTTGCCGCACGTTCCGCCCTCCTGCAAAAAGATTTTGCGGGTTCCGCGGCCGCCCGCATTTGCGAACAGGTGCTTCAAGATATTTCCTAAACCGGCTAAGCCGCTTGATTTATTTACTGAACCGTTTCGACAAAAATCGAGGCGGTTTTTTGTTCATAATTTATTAAAAAACAGTTGTAATCGTCCCGGTTTTATGTTATCATAAAAGCATAAATTTTTGTGAGGATTTGAGGAAACTATGAAAAGAGCAGACGGCACCCGCCTGAAACACGCAGACCCCATGTACACGGTTGCGGCTTATATCATGAAAGAACGCACCGACGCCATGAATATGATCACGTTGAATATCCCCTATGATCCCATTCAAAATTATTTGAACGAAAAAAGAAAACAAGGCGTGCGCCTCAGCCACCTGTCGATCATTTTGGCAGCCTATGTGCGCACCGTGGCTGAATTTCCCCTGTTGAACCGTTTTATTGTGAACAGCCGCGCCTATGCCCGCAACGAATTGCCGGTAGCCATGGTGGTGCTCAAAGCCGGCGAAACCGACAACGGCACCATGTCGAAAATGTATTTGGATCGTGCCGATACCTTGTTTGATGTCAACCGCAAGGTCGAACAGTATGTTTCCGAAAACCGTGAGACCCCCGAAAATAACGGCACCGAAAAAATGATTCGGATTTTACTCGGCATTCCGGGCCTGGTGCGAGTGGGGGTAGGGCTTTTTCGTTTTATGGATCGCCATAACCTGCTGCCGAAGGCCATCATCGATCTTTCCCCTTTTCATAACAGCCTGGTCATCTCTAACTTGGCTTCCATTCGAACCAACCACATTTATCACCATTGCTACGAATTCGGCACCACCAGCCTGTTTATCACACTCGGCAATCTGCGTGAGGTAGCGAAACGCCGTGGTAATGAAATTGTTTTTGAACGGTGCATCCCTTTAGGCGTAACCATGGACGAACGCATCTGCTCGGGCAGTTATTTCGCTATTGCTTTCCGCAAAATGAGTAAATACTTAAAAGACCCCTCCCTTTTGGAGCAGCCGCCCGAGGTCATTAAAGAAGACCCGGATACATAATGCCTGAATTTGTAATAAATACTTGATTTTACCGAATAATTGGTATAAAATAGCGGTAGTAAATCTTAGGAGGAAACAACATGTTAGTTTCAGCAAAAGAAATGCTTACCAAAGCCAAAGCAGGCAAATACGCGGTAGGCCAGTTCAACATCAACAATTTGGAATGGACAAAAGCCATTCTGCAAACAGCACAGGAGTTAAATTCCCCCGTTATTTTGGGCGTTTCCGAAGGTGCCGGTAAATACATGTGCGGCTACACCACCGTGGTAGGGATGGTCAACGGCATGCTCAATGAGCTCGGCATCACCGTTCCGGTGGCGCTTCATCTGGATCACGGCAGCTACGAAGGCGCCAAAAAATGTATCGAAGCGGGCTTTTCTTCCATCATGTTCGACGGTTCGCACTACCCCATTGAGGAAAATATCGCCAAAACCAAAGAACTGGTTGAAACCTGCAACCAGCTCGGTCTTTCACTGGAAGCCGAAGTCGGCGCCATCGGCGGCGAAGAAGACGGCGTGATCGGCGGCGGCGAGGTTGCCGACCCGCAGGAATGCAAAATGATCGCCGATCTTGGCGTAACCATGCTGGCGGCCGGCATCGGCAATATCCACGGTAAATATCCGGCAAACTGGGCGGGACTCCGCTTTGACGTGCTGGATGACATTCAAAAGCTCACCGGCAGTATGCCGTTGGTTCTGCACGGCGGCACGGGCATCCCGGCCGATATGATTAAACAGGCCATTTCGCTTGGCGTTTCCAAAATCAACGTCAACACCGAGTGCCAGCTCGCCTTTGCGGCCTCGAACGCCTTGCGAATATTTTTCGGAGTTTCGCCGACGTATTTCGATTCTATGTCCGCGTAGTTGACGGCAAGAATTTTTCTGCCGAGATGTTTGGCGATTGCATGAGCCGCCATAGTTTTG
>CAJOQU010000133.1 GCA_905236975.1 uncultured Clostridia bacterium | reverse complement strand
TTTTCTTCGTTTTTGGTGATGTACACCGCGGAATTCTGTGCCTCAAAAGTTCCGGTATACATTGCGTTTTTATAAAGCCGAATACCAAAGGCCTCTTGATTCCATTTTGTCAGGCGGTAACTGCCGCAGGAAAGAAGGCTGTCGCTTTGCAGGCCGTAAAAACCGGCGCATTGCTCAAAAAAAGCGCGATTGCAGGGCATGGCGACTGAAGTGGTAAGGGTATCTTCAAAGTCATCATCCTGCCGTGTCAGGTGAATCACCAGCGTTTTTTCATCCGGTGTGGTGACTCCAAGCGATGAAAGCGATGCGGAACCACGATGAATCTGCTCGGCATTTTCAATGGCAAACAGCCGCGAAGCATACGGGGCGGCGGTATCCGGCAGGACGGCGCGTTGAAAAGCAAACAGAAAATCATCCGATGTAACGGGGGTCTTATCGCTCCAAATCATGTCATCCCGCAAGGTAAAGGTATAGGTCAGACCGTCTTTCTCCACATTTTCGGCAGCGCCGTACACAATGGCGCCGCTTTCATTTTTTCGGTAAAGCCCTTCAAAAACATTGCGCACAATGGCAAGCTCCGCATCGCTTGAGGCGGTCTGCGGGTCTAAAGTGACCGGTTTTTCAGGCAGTTCAAAGTATATGATTGCATCCTGATAACTTTCCGAACAGCCGGCCATTGTGCACAAAAGCGCCACGCACAGCAAAAAACCAATGATTTTCTTGGTCAAGAAGCAATCCCCCTCCCTTTCGTATATGATACTTGACTTTTTCAGGAAATATGATACAATAGACAATACAGTGTGCGCTTGTACCTCAGATGGATAGAGGGTCCGCCTCCTAAGCGGAACGCCCCCGGTTCGAATCCGGGCAAGCGCGCCAGTCTGGTGCTTCGACACGCAATTTGCGTGTCGGGGCATTTTTTTGTAAAACCCCATATTCCGCGTTGAAAAATAAAAGACTACTCCTGCGGGTCAGCGGGCAGTTCTTCGACCAAAACCCGTTCTACGCGATGTTCATCCGCCTGCTTGACCGTGACGAGCAAATTTTCAAAACGAAAGCTTTCACCGGGCAGGGCGTTGCCATCCAACATGGTGGTTGTCCAGCCGCCGACGGTCGAATTATCATACTCAAAATCTTCATCTTCATCAATGTCAATATCAAATTCATCAAAGAAATCGTAGATCCGCATATCACCGTCGGCCTCAAAATGGGTATCGTCCAAGCAGACAAATTCTTGCTCGATTTCATCGGACTCGTCCCATATTTCGCCCACCAGTTGTTCCAACACGTCCTCCATTGTCAAAATACCCATGGTACCGCCGTACTCGTCCAGCACGATGACCATGTGAGACTTTTCCCGCTTCATTTTTTCCAAAACATCCGGCAAGGGCATGGTTTTATGAACAAAAACGACCGGCAAAAGCAAACTGCGAAGGTTGACGTGTTCATTTTTCGCATATTCTTTATAAAACTGATTCAAATGCAGAATGCCGATAATATGATCACGCGTGTCCTCATAAACCGGCAGCCGCGAATAGACGCTGTCGGCAATCTTGCCCAAATTCACTTCGTAAGGATCACGAATATTGAGCGCCATCATATCCACCCGCGGGGTGATGACCTCATAAGCCAGCACATCATCAAAATCCAGCGCGTTTTGCAATAAGTCGCACTGTTCTTCATCAAGCACGCCTTCATCTTCAACAATATCAATAATGTTTTCCAGGTCGTCTTCCGAAACGGCGTCCGGGTCGGCAACGCCCGATTCCCACAGCTTGGCAACCAGATTGACAAAGGCCATCACAATCAATGTGACCGGTTTTAATATCAACGACAAAGCATATATGGGAATGGCGACCGCCACGGCGTATTGCTCGGAAAATTGTTTGGCCAGCACCTTGGGAATCACTTCGCCGAAAGTCAAAACAAGCAGGGTCATAACCACGGTGGAGACCCATGCATAGTTAGCCCCCAAAAGCCTTATCACAAGCAGCGTGGCAATGGACGACGCGGCAATATTGGCAAGATTGTTGCCGATCAATACGGTGCTGAGAGTATTTTCATAATTCTCCGTGATCTTGACCGCCAAAAAGCAGGAAAGCGATTCGTTTTTTTGATAACGGGAACGCAGCCGTGCGGGATTCACGCCGGCGAAGGCGATCTCCGATCCTGCAAAAAAGGCGGTGACCAAAATCAACAGTGCGATCACAAGATAATAAACGGCATTACTCATGGCGATCACCCGCCTCATCGGATTCATCGTAAATTTCGCCGACCAGTTCCTCCAAAATGTCCTCCACCGTTAAAATGCCAAGGACTTCCCCGCTTTCAGCACGCACCAAGCCCAAATTGCGGCGATGGTTGCTCATTTCGGTCAGCACATCATCAATCGGCGCGTCAGACCGAATGAAATAAGGGTAATCCATCACGCTTGCCAAAATCACATTGGATTTAGACTTGGTGTAAGCTTTTAAAAATTTTCGAATTTGCAATAGACCCTTGACTTTACCCTTTCGGTCAACCACCGGAATACGGGAATGGGTGCTTTGCTCGATGACTTCGACAATGTCGGAGGTTTTCATGCTGGTCGGAATGGTCAAGACCTGATCCCACGGCACCATCACGTCAGCCGCGGTGGAATTTGAAAACCGCAGTGCGGATTTTACCAGGCGGCCGGTGTCTTCGTCAAAGCCCTTTTCCTCCGAAATATTTTCCACCAGATCGCCAAGTTCCTCCTCTGTTACGGTGACCTGATTTTCGGTCTGTCGGCGGAACGGCTTTTTCACCAATTCCGACAACTTGGTAAAAAAGAAAGAAAAAGGCTTTAGTACTCGCATGAAAAACAATAGAATGCCCGAAGACTTTTCGGCAAAATGCTCATTACAAGAGCGCGCAAAGCATTTGGGCAGCATTTCCCCAAAAATAAAAATAATAATGGTGGTCGCTACGGTGGAAAAGGTGACCGCGTAATTGCCCCAAAGCTTGGCGGCAAGCACAGCGGACAACGTTGCACAGCCGATATTGACCACATTGTTGCCAATGAGTAAAACCGAGAGTGCTTCTTCAAAATGGTCTAAAATATAAAGCACGCGCTGCGCACCCTTGTTACCCTTGGAGGCGCGGCTCATCATATGGATTTTATTGACCGATGCCAATGAGATCTCGGTTCCCGAAAAATAGGCGCTGAAAAGAATAAAAATAACGAAAAGCAATATACTCCCCGCAGGACTGTCGTCCACAAAACCATCTCCGATATGTTGAATTTTGAAAAAGAATCCCCTTTTCACATATTGAAACGGGCGGTGTTTACACGCCGCTCGTTTTGCTATACTTATTATAATATGTTTTTCATAAAATTACAATAGAAAGAGTAAAATTTTATTTTCGCACCTTTACTTTAAACTCTTTGCCGCATTTCGGGCAAACGGTGGTATGCACGCCTTTGCGTCTTGGCAGGCGCAAAATCGCCTTACATGACGGACATTTTTTATACACATGACAGCGATCGTTCCGCCTTCGTTCGTACAATTCCCTTTTTTGTGCTAAAAAGCGGCATTTTTCGAGCACAAAATTGTTTTCCCGCTCGCGGCGATCAAGGTTTTTGGAAAAGAAACGGTAAAGCGCAAACACGATCAAGAGGTAAACAAGAAGCTGAAGAACGCGTAAACGAAACAGAATATTCAAAGCCGCCAATACAGCGGCCGACAGAACCAAGACATGAAAGGTGGCGTCAAACCCGCGGCGACCGGACATAAACTGCATAAAACGATCATGAAAACGCAAGCTTCTCCCTCCTTTTTGGTGTTGACTAAGTTAGGCGATTGCGAAACAGATAATTCCTAATTCCTCATTGCGATATATCCTCTTGCTAAGGTTATTATATTCTGATTTTTTATCTATTTTGTTAAGAAATGATAAAATTTGTGTTTACAAACCGCCCGTTCCGATCTTTCTTTTGGTTGAAAGGAGCGAACGCAAATGTTCTATTGTAAGACCTGTAAACAAAAATTTCAAAAACCCAAAACGGTGTGGGAATCCCATGGGCTGGATCATCCCCCTTATGAGCGCGTAAGCCTTTGTCCCCTCTGCGGTGGAACGGATATTCATCCTGCGCCCACCCACTGTCGTTGCTGTGGGGCAAAACTTTATGACACCATAGGCGAATACTGCTGTGAAAAATGCCGACTGCGCGGTGAGGAGATGTGGCGCCTTGAAAGAAAAAAACGAAAAAAGCAAGAGAAAGACCCCCTTTACCTGCTGGTGCGAGAAACCGAAGAATACAACCGCAAAAACGGCACGCGCTTGAGCTATGGACAATTTGTATTTATCAAGGAGGAAAGCCGCCATGTATGAAGATAAAAAGCAATATTTATCCTCCTATTTACTGCAAAACGCCGTCATTCACCGTTGTAATTTGATGATGGAATGTTACCCTGAACGCCGTCAGGAATATTTAAAACAAATCGCCGCCGCCAATGCTCTGCGGGATGAGATCGAAGAAAAGATCCGGCAAACCGACGGCGATGTGCTAAGCGAATTGCTGCTGCTGAAGTATGTTTGCGGCAAGACTCTGCTTGAAATCAGCTATATTTTAAATTACAGTCTTCGTCATATTGAACGCCTGCACCGCAAAGCGTTGAAACTTTTTAAAATGTGACTTTACAAATGGGATTCCGCGTGAGTTGACCTCAGAAACGTCAAAAATTGATAAATTCCTTTACTTTTTGTTTTGGGTGTGGTATCATGTCATAAAGCAAAAAAGGATCGGTCAACCTTATGAAATACGAAGAAGACAACAATATTTATTCCAGCTCCGGGCGAGATATTTCCTCTCGTTCCCGCACTTATGAAGATATTTCCTCCCGTTCCGAAAGGGTACAAAGCGAACCACGCAGGGAGGCTTCGTCCGGCGGCCGGACAGGCGGCAAAAAAAGGAAAAAGCACCGCCTGCGCAATGCGCTCTTGGTGCTGATATGCCTGCTGCTTGTCTGCGGCGGTGGATTTTATGCTTATGTTTACCGCATGCTGGACAAGATCGAACGCGACCCGCTGGATCAAGAAGACCTCGGTATTACCACCCATGATTACGATGGTTACCGCAACATTGCCCTTTTAGGGCTCGATTCCCGTACCGACAGTACCAGCGGCCGCAGCGACGCGATTGTGATTCTTTCCATTGATAAATCCCATAAAAAGATCCGGCTGATCTCCATTGCGCGGGATACTTATGTAGCCATTGACGGCCACGGACACGACAAACTGACCCATGCCTACGCCTATGGCAAATCGCAGTTAGCTGTCAAAACGCTGAACCAAAATTTCGGCCTTGAGATCACCGATTATGTTACCATGAACTTTTTTGAGCTTTCGAGGGTGATTGACTACATCGGCGGTGTAACCATTGAAATCAGTGCGGAAGAAATGAAAGAGCTGAACAACATCATTATTCCGCAAATGAACAAGCTGGGAATCACATGCGAACCCATTCCCAACGCCGGTAAACAGCTGCTTTCGGGCGGGCAGGCGGTCGGCTATGCGCGCATTCGCCACACCGACAGTGATGTTCAACGCGGCAATCGCCAAAAAGAAGTATTGGTTGCCATGTTTGATCGGGTCAAAAAGACCAGCGTGCTAAAACTGCCCAACGTGGCGGAAATGGTGGCAAGCCAATGCCGGACTTCCCTTTCAACCAATGATATCATCAGCCTTGGTACATGGGCCATGCAGGCTTCGCCCACCTTTGAGCAATTAAGTGTGCCGAACGAGAACATCCCTTCAAGCGGCAAAATCATCAACGGCCGTTGGTACTATGTATACGACTTGGAGATCGCACGGCAAAATATAAGGGATTTCATTTACGGCAATCAACCGGAGCAAGCCGCACCATAAGACCAAGACCTTCCCGGCAAAACGCAAAAAACGGTGAAACGCGGGATTGTCCGCATTTCGCCGTTTGTGTTTTCTTCTTTTGAAGCCTTCAAAGGGGCTTTGCCCGGGCTTGAGGCGGTTCAATCGTTTGCGTCTTTCACAAAATACTCCCGGTATGCCCTGCTTTGCCGCATAGAGATATAATCATCGTCGCAGAAAATGACGTGATCCAACAGCCCCACGCCGATATTACCAAGACCTTTGCTGATATTTTTGGTCATCAGCACATCTTCGGGGCTCGGCAATGCGTCGCCGCCCGGGTGATTATGCGCAATGATCACGCTTGACGCCTGTTCTTTCAACGCGATCTCGATAATATTTCGTAAAGAAACATTAACCTCCGTCAGGGTGCCCACCTGCAAAACCTGCCAGTTGATCAGTTTGCCGTTGCCTTTGAAGGTGGCCATGGAAAATTCTTCACGATTTAAGGCAAAATACTGCACCGAAAGAAATTCATAAAAATCATCAAACGTTTTATCGACCTTTAAGACCTTTTTCTTTTGTTCAAAATAGGCGATCTTGTTGAACATTTTTATGAATTCCAACAGGCAAACCGTGTTGTTGCCAATGCCTTTTACTGCTGTGATTTGTTCGGGTGTGGCTGATAAGAGAGCACTGAGCGTGCCGAAACGATTAAACAGTTCGTGTGCCATGTCATTGGTGTCTTTACGCGGTGTACTGTAAAATAACAACATTTCCACCATTTTATGCGGCGGGGTATCGATATCAAAGCCGTTGCGCAGAAATTCTTCCCGTGTTCTTTGGCGATGACCATCGTGCACGCTTTTCGGCATTGTCAACATCCTTTTTATTCCAAATCTCTTTTCCATTATATAAAATTTTGTTTCTTATTTCAAGTATGAATTGCGAGTTGAATTTATTACATGAAAGTGTACACCATTACCCAAAACGACGCCGACCGTCGCCTGGACAAGTTTATAGCCAAGTGTTGCCCCACCCTGCCGAAATCACTTTTATTCAAATACATTCGAACCAAGCACATTAAAGTCAACGGAAAACGCGCCGAGATCGGCACCAAGCTGCAAAAGGGCGATGAAGTCTTGTTTTACATTCCGGACGAGTTTTTTGCCGTGACCGCCCCGAAATATGATTTCTTATCCGCCCCCGACCGCTTGGACATTGTGTATGAAGACGATAATATTCTGCTGGTCAACAAAAGCCAGGGATTACTGGTGCACCCCGACAAAAACGAATACGGCGATACGCTGATCGCCCGCATCCAGCATTACTTATATAACAAGGGCGAATATCTGCCCGAGAATGAAAACAGCTTTCGCCCTGCTCTTGCCAACCGCATTGACCGCAATACCTGCGGCATTGTGATCGCCGCCAAAAATGCCGAGGCCTTGCGGATTTTGTGTGAAAAAATCAAAAAGCGCGAGATCGAAAAACGATATTTGGCGGTGGTGCATGGCGTTCCTAAAAAGAAGACGACCTTGCTGACCGGGTATTTGGAAAAAAACGAAGAAAAAAACAAAGTTTATTTCACCGCCGGTAAAGAGGAAACCTCCCGCACCGTGAAAACGCGCTATACGGTTTTACAAAGTAAAAACGGTCTTTCCCTGTTGGAGATCGAGCTGTTGACCGGCCGCACCCACCAAATTCGCGCTCACATGGCCTCGATCGGGCACCCTTTACTCGGCGACGGAAAATACGGAAAACTGGCGCAGGATAAAAAAATGGGCTTTAACAAGCAGGCTCTTTGTTCGTATTCTGTGAAATTTGCCTTTCAAAGCGACGCCGGATTGTTAAACTATCTGCAAGGCAAGACCTTTTCCCTGCCATCGGTTTGGTTTGCAGAGCAATTATTCGGTGATGTGGTGATACCGAATATACAAAATATTTCATAATGCGACTGACCACCGCTCATGCGGCAAAAAACCAAACAAACAAGTATATTGACAGACTGAAATCGGCCTTCCTTTAGGGAAAGCCGATTTTTATGTATCTTATTTTTTATACGCTCTGTTTTTTGATGCCGAAGATCATTCTTAAAATACCGCCTAAAAATTTCGGACTTTTGACCAATACCACTTTCATACGAAACACCCTCCGTCAACAACGTTTGCAGGAAAGGCCAAGAATGATGACCCACACCGCTAAAACGGCAACCAAAAACTTCGGGGGACAAAAGCAGCTGACCAGCAGGCCGCAGGCAAACGTGACCGCCGCAAGCCCCTTGGTAAAATTGCTTTTTCTGCGCATTTTGCTTTCCCCCTTTGGTTCGCTTTCAATACCAGTATAGCGAAAAAAGCCAGAAAGGTTCCTACTTTTTGCTCCAGGGGCGAAGATCCTTCAATTCCTCAAACAACCGGCAGTAAGAACGGTGTCGGCCGGGGTCGGCCTTGCCGCATTCCACCGCCTCCAGCACCGCACAGCCCGCCTCGCAGGTGTGGGTACAAGAGGTAAAACGGCAGTCGTTCGCAAAGACCGCAAGATCGGGAAAACAGTATATCAAATTTTCTTTAAAGGCATACTCGGTTTCGGTCTCGAACGATGAGAACCCCGGTGTGTCCACCACATAGGTATCGCGATCGACCGGAAAAAGCTCGGTATGTCGTGTGGTGTGCCGCCCGCGCCCTAATTTCCGGCTGACCTCACCGGTTTTCAGTTGAAGATCGCCAAAAAGCGCGTTTAAAAGGGTGGATTTTCCCACGCCGGAATTGCCGGTCAGGGCAAACACGCCGCCGTGCAGGGTGTCTTTTAACGCCGCGGTTCCTTCGCCTGTGAGGGCGGAAACCACAAAGGCGGCAAGTCCGGCGTTGCGGTACCGTGCCGCCAAATCGGAAAAATCGCCTTTATCACACTGGTTAAAAACCACGATCGGCTCTATATCGTGATACACCGCCATGGCCGAAAGCTTATCAATTTGATAGGGATTCGGTGCGGGATCGGCAAAGGCCGAAACGATCAATAACTTATCAATATTCGCGACCGGCGGACGGTTTAAAAAGTTTTTGCGCGGCATCACCGCCGTAACAACGCCATGACAGATGTTGGTCTTTTCAAATTCCACCTGATCGCCCGCCAAAGGGGAAACGCCGCTGTTACGAAAGCTTCCCCTGGCCTTGCACTCAAAAACCTCGCCGCCGTTTTCAACATAGTAAAAGCCTGAAACGGCCTTTAAAAGAATACCGTTCATCAATTATTCGTTTCCGATCGAGGTATTGTTGCCATCCGTAGGTTCATCATCGTTTGGATTTTCCGGCTCAGTGCCCTGCGAATCTGACGAGGGGGTTTTCTCGTTGAAAGCTAAAACGCGATAATCAGTCGATGTTTTGGTATTGGAAATTCTGCCGGTTTTGAAATTCACAGCGATCGAAGCATAATTATAATACTTTTGTTTATCGACCGACATCTTCAAATCATAGGAGCCCGATTCCTTAGATGAAGCAATGCCCTCAAAAGTGTACTCCGATACGCCGCTTAATTTACCGCTTTCCTTGATCATGGTGCCGTTTTCCCACAGCGAAACATAATAAGTGTTAGGCACATATTCATCGTTCGGAACATTAACCGTGATATCCATTTTTACCCCGGTGCTGACGTAAACGGTCACGGTGCTGCCTTCGGCGGCCGTGCCGGAATCGGGACTTTGCTTAAAGACATACCCCACGGGATAATATTTTTCGCTGCCTGAAATAGCCTGCTGTTTCACCTCGGCCACCAGCTTTTTCGACGTCAACTGTGCCTTGGCGTCAGCTTCTTTCATGCCGACCACCGAAGGAACACTGACATATTCGGTGGATTTACCGGAGCTGACGTACACTGTGATCGAAGCGCCATCCTCGACCACCTCGGTACGTTGAGGATCGGTCTTGACCACATAGCCTTTTTCCACATCTTCGCTGGCGATCTCGGTAATCACGGTGGTAAAGCCATAGGATTTCAACTCCGAAACGGCGGAAGATTCGCTCTTGCCGTAAACATCCGGCACCTTTTTGGTGGACTGCCCCATGCTGACATACAGCGTGATGGTCGCACCTTTTTTGAGCTTTTGACCTTCGGCCTTAGACTGCTCATACACATAGCCGTAGGCGTAGTCCTCGTTGGTGTCCCACTCCTCCTCAAATTTAAAATTGTCGGTATATTCGGTGTCGTTTTTGATTTCGGCCAAGGTTTTCCCCACGAAATTCGGGCAAGCCAATTCACTGCCGGTACCGGATAACAACTTGGGAACAAACAAAACCGCCAGTACCACAATGGCGATGACCAGTGTAACCGCGATCCCTGTTAAAATGGGGATCATGGTATTTTTCTCTTTAGGTTCGGCCGGTTCCTCCTCGACCGCGGGGGAAAAGGAATCGGTTCCATCCATCGCGGGGACGAATTTGGTAGGCGAATCATCCACAAAATAAGAATAATCAAAGGTAATGGCCGGGTCTTTACGGAATTGGCCTAAATCGCACAGCATCTCGGCCGCGGATTGATACCGCCGGTCGGGGTTTTTTTGCATGGCGTGCATGGTGATCTGTTCCAGCCCCAAGGGGATGGAGCCGTTGATCTCGGTCGGGAGCTGCGGGTCACGCTGCAATTGCATGATCGCAACCGACACCGCGCTTTCGGCCTGAAAAGGCAGTTGGCCGGTCAGCATTTCGTAAAGCATTACACCGACCGAATAAATATCGGCCTTTTCGTCCGTGCGCTCTCCCCTTGCCTGCTCGGGGCTGATGTAATGCACCGAACCGATGGCCTTATCGGTAATGGTGCGCTGTTCGCTGCGGGCAAACCGGGCAATGCCGAAATCGGTGACCTTGATGGTACCGTCAGACAAAACCATAATATTCTGCGGCTTGACGTCACGGTGAACGATGCCCTTATCGTGCGCGTGCTGAAGTCCTTTTAAAATTTGAATGGTAAAATGCACCGCGTCCTTCCAGCGCAGACTGCCCTGGCGTTCAATGTACTCTTTTAACGTGATGCCGTCAATATACTCCATCACAATGTATTGAATCAAATCGCCGAAGCTGACATCGAACACCCGCACGATATTAGGATGAGAAAGCATGGCAATGGCCTTGGATTCGTTTTTAAAACGACGGACAAACTCATCGTTTGAGACAAATTCTTCTTTTAAAATTTTGATTGCCACAATGCGATTTTCCAAATTGTCATAGGCCTTATATACGCATGCCATTCCACCCACGCCGATGATCTCTTGAATCTCGTAGCGGCCGTCAAGACGTTTTCCTACATATTTATCCATATCATTCTGTCCTTTCTAACGATAAGGTGACCACGGTGATATTATCGCCGCCGCCATGTGCGTTTGCTCGATCCACCAATGCGTCGGGTACCCTTTCGGGCAATTCGGTTTTAAAAAGCTGTTCCATTTCCTCGGGTTCCACATAATTGGTCAGGCCGTCGGTACAAAGCAACAAGCTTTCACCGGGCGACAAACGAAGCAGGTCGGTATCCACCGTAATGGATTCCTCTACCCCCAGTGCCCGGGTGATCACGTTTTTGCGGGGATGCACCTTAGCGTCTTCCGGTGATATTTTACCGGTTTCGATCAATGCTTGCACGACCGAGTGATCCCGCGTGAGCTGCGTAACGCCATCCTCCACCAAATAAATGCGGCTGTCGCCCACATGGGCAATGGCGGCGGTCTCCCCCACAACCAGCGCCGCGACCACCGTGGTACCCATACCGGCATAAGCCTCATGGGTCATCGCCATGTCGTACAGTTCGATATTGGCGCTGAAAATGGCATTTCGCAAAAGCTTTTCCAGGTCCTCCGCAGGCATACCCTCACGGTAGGAATGTGTCATGTACTCGGCAATCATGCGCACCGCACGAGAACTTGCGACATTCCCGGCATTCGCGCCGCCCATACCGTCACACACAACGGCAAAGGCCGCGTCACCGGGGAGGTAGTCGGCAATATATGCGTCCTGATTTTCGGGGCGCACTTGCCCTTTATCGGTTCGGCTGAAAATTTTCAAGGTCGTCACCTTCCTCAAAGCAGAGATGCTGTCGCCAAAATAGGCGACAAATTCAAAAGCACCGGAAACAAGAGGTTTCGGGCGATTTCAAGTATTGGAATGCTTTCAAACAAGCCGTTCGGCATGGCGCCGCAACTGCCCGCAGGAGGCGTTGATATCCGCCCCCAACGTTCGCCGAATGGTAGCATTTATGCCGTTTGCGGCAAGCAGAGCTTGAAAATGCAGGATCTTTTTGTGATCCGGCTTTTGAAAAGAGTTTTCATTGACCGGATTGGCCGGGATCAGGTTGACATGGCACAGCAGTCCTTTTAATCGGTGAGCCAGCTCAAAAGCGCAGTCGTCGGAATCGTTTACACCGTCAATTAAGGCATATTCAAATGAAATACGCCGCGTGGTGACCGATTGGTATTCCTTGCAGGCGGAAAGCAATGGCTCCACGCCCCATTTGCGGTTGACCGGCATGATGCTGCTGCGAATAGTGTCGTTCGGGGCGTGCAAAGAAACCGAAAGGGTGATTGGCAGGTTATATTCCTTTAGCCTTTGAATGCCGGTGACCACACCCGAAGTGGAAAGCGAAATATGCCGCATGCCGATATGCAGTCCTTCCTCGGCGGTGACCAGTTGTAAAAAGCGCAGGCTGTTTTCAAAATTATCCAGCGGTTCGCCCATTCCCATCAACACCACGTTGGAAACACGAATATCGTTATCCTGCCCGGCGGTAAAAACCTGAGCCAGCATTTCCGAGGCGGTCAAGTTTCGTTTCAGGCCGTCAATTCCCGAGGCGCAAAAGCTGCACCCCATTCGACAGCCGACCTGTGTGGAAATACAGACCGTGTAGCCGTGCTCGTAATGCATCAGCACCGATTCCACCGTTTCGCCATCATGCAGGGCGTAAAGGTATTTGACCGTGCCGTCGATCTTAGAGACCAATCGCCTGACAATGCGAACGCCACGAATCAAAGCGCGTTCCCGCAAGGTATCCCGCAGGGTAAGCGGCAGGTCGGTCATTTGGTCAAAATCGGTCACGCCGCAACGCAGCCACTTATAGGTCTGCTTTGCGCGGAACTTCGGCTGACCGAGACCGGCAAACAGGGTTTCCAGCTCCGGCAGGGTCATAGAAGCGATGTCCAACTTTTCCACGGTCACCCCTCCTTCTGAAATAACGCGCAGTAGAACCCGTCTGTTTTATCCATATGCGGCAAAAAGGTGTGTTCATACATTTTGCGAAAAACGGGGTGCTCGTTCGAAAAGCGGGCGGCAGTTTCCTCATTCTCCGCACGCCGCAGTGTACAGGTGGAATAAAGCAGCTTTCCGCCGGGCCGCAGGTATTTTGCCGCGTTTTGCAGGATGGCATATTGTATCTCCGGCAGAGCCGCGCTATCGGAAAGAGGCTTGTACTTGATCTCGGGCTTGCGGCGCAAGACCCCCAAGCCGGAGCAAGGCACGTCACAAAGCACCCGGTCAAAAGATGGCCACTCGTCATGGTAAAGGGCAGCGTCGTTTACGGCGGTCTTGATGATAGAAAGGTCAAGACGTTTTGCGCCGTCTTCAATCAGGCGTATGCGGTTCTCATAAAGATCGCAGGCCCAAAGCTCGCCCTTATTTTGCATCCATTGCGCCATGGTAAAGCTTTTGCCGCCGGGCGCGGCACAAAGATCCAACACCCGCTCACCGGGCTGCGGCGCCAAAACCGAAACCGCTGTTTGAGAGGATGTATCCTGCACATGAAACAGGCCGTCACGGTAAAAGGGGTCGGCGGCGATATCGATCCCCTGCGTAAGCGACAGGGCGTTTTCTATCCCGCCGGGTTCCGTACCGATGCCGCGCTGTGCAAAGGCCGACGCCAATTCCTCCGCGGTGGTTTTCAGGGTGTTGACCCGCAAGGTGATGGGTGCGGGTCGCAGGCTTTCTTCTAAGATCGCCTTTGTATTTTCCAAGCCGTAATCGGCAAGAAAGCTTTGAATCACATCTTGCGGACAGGAATACCGCACCGAAAGCGAAAAAACGGAATCATCTGTCGGAAGCGCCGCGCCCTCGCGCAGGATCGACCTTAACACCGCGTTGACAAATGCGGCGTTGCGGCTCTCTTTAGAGCACTTCACCAGCTTGACTGCCTCATTCACAGCGGCGCTTGCCGGCACCTTATCCATATACAAAATCTGATAAAGGGCAGATTGCAAAACCGCAGCGGTATAGGGGGACACCTTGCAAAAAGGCGTTTTCATGTGAGCGGATAAAACATATTGCAGGGTTAGTTTACGGTCCAACACGCCGTAAATCAAAGCCGAAACAAAAGCCTTATCGGTAGGGGAAAGTTCAGCGCCGCCCAGCATGCCGGTGACAGTCAGATTAGAGTAGGCAGACTGTTTTTCCATGCGCACCAAAGCGGCGGCCGCCAGTTTTCGCGCATTCGCCATGGTCAGCCCCCGATCACGGAGCCAAGCGGCAATTTTCCGCCGCAGAGCATTTGGTAACCGGACATGGGTTTGCCGCCTTCGGGTTGAACGGTCATCAATTCCAGCGTTGTTCCCGCCTTACAGGCGACCAAAAGCCGTTTATCCCGTTTGAAAACCGTGCCGGGAGCTTCGCTTGTGCCATCGGACAGGGCGGTTTTCAGCACCTTAACGCGCTTGCCGTTATAAAAGAAATAAGCGCACGGCCAGGAATAAAATCCACGAGCAGCGTTATGCAATTCCCTTGCGGTCTTTGTCTGAAAAGTAAGCATTGCCATTTCTTTTTTGATGATCGGCGCATAGGAAATGCCGGTCTCGGGTTGTTTTTTGGGGATTACACCGCCTGACTCTAAATCAGCCAGGGTTTTGACCATTAACTCTGCCGAAAGGGGTGCCAGACGATCAAAAAGCTCATCGGCGGTTTCCTCCGACCCAATGTCGGTCATGACCGTTTCTAAAATATCACCGGTGTCCATACCCTTATCCATCAACATCGTGGTAACGCCGGTCTTAGTCTCGCCCGAAACGATGCACCACTGGATGGGTGACGCGCCGCGATAAGCCGGCAACAAAGAAGCGTGGCCGTTGATACAGCCGTACGGCGGAATGGCGAGCACCTCTTCCGGCAAAATCTTGCCGTAGGCCACCACCACGATCACCTCCGGCGCAAGATCCGCAACGATTTTTGCGGCCTCGCCGTCCTTCCAATTATTCGGCTGATAAACGGGAATTCCGTGTTCTTCGGCACACACTTTAACGGGCGGCGGCGTAACAACATGTTTTCTGCCCACCGGTTTATCAGGCTGTGCAAAAACGCCCAGTATTTCATGCCCGGCTTCAAGCAATGCATTCAATGTATTCACCGCATATGCGGGCGTGCCCATAAAAATCAATTTCATTTTTTCTTTACCCTATCGATGTATAAAATACCGTCAAGATGGTCGATCTCATGACAGATAGCACGCGCTTGAAAGCCTTCCGCCTTGATTTTGATGGGTTTGCCGTGGCGATCCTGCGCATGAACCGTGACCTTGAACGGGCGTTCGACTTCTTCATATCGATCGGGAATGGAAAGACAGCCTTCCTCCCCTATTTGTTTACCGCTGGCCGAATCAATAACGGGGTTGACGAGTTCCAACAGCCCGTCGCCCACATCGACCACGCAAAAGCGGCGCAAAATACCGATTTGCGGCGCGGCAAGACCTACGCCCTCCGCTTTATACATGGTATCGGCCATGTCGTCAAGCACGATGGCAAGGCGATCGTCAAAATTCAGTTGTGAGCGGCATTTTTTACGCAAAACATCGTCGCCGATCTGCACGATATTTCGAATTGCCATATTCGGTTCCTCCTACAATACGGTCTCGGGATTCATATCGACCGTGACGGTTACATTGGCGGCGATTTTTTGTTCAAGCGCCGTGCGAATCAGGGTTCGAAGCCGCTTGTTGTTACGGCATTTGATTATCATTCGCACCCGATATTGATTACGAACTTTCGAAACTGTGGCCGAAGACGGCCCTAAAATAATCAGCTTAACATCAGCATACTCCTGCTTTAGCATTTCCTTTATTTTCATAAAAATGCCGTTCAGAGCGCGTTCCGCCGCCGTTTTATCGACCGAGCGAGCGGAAATCAGGCAAATATCGCAATACGGCGGGTAGATCATCAGCCGCCTTGTCGCGATCTCGTCTTCATAAAATCGGTCGTAATCCTGTGCCGCCGCAAGTGCGATCAGGTTGCTTGCGGGGTCCATGGTCTGCACAATGGCAAGACCCCGGTCTTTTCCCCTTCCCGCACGGCCGACCACCTGTGTCAGCAACGAAAAGGTACGTTCAAAGCTGCGAAAATCCTCACTGTACATGGCGCTGTCGGCTCCCAGAACGCCCACCAGCGTCACGTTGGGAAAGTCAAGCCCTTTGGCAACCATTTGGGTGCCGATCAGGATATCGTATTCCCCTGCCGCAAAGGCGGTTAAATATTCGGCGTATGAGCCGCGCGCCAGGGTACTGTCGGCGTCTAACCGCAGAACACGCGCCGTTTTAAAAAGAGTTTTGATTTCTTCCTCTGCCTTTTGGGTACCAAGCCCCAAAAATTTCATATGTTCGCCGCCGCATGAGGGGCATTTGCCCCCGGCCGGTTCGGAATACCCGCAGTAATGGCACATCATGCGATGGTTGGCGGAATGATAGGTTAATGAAATACTGCAATGCGGGCAGGTGGCCACATAGCCGCAGTTCGGACAGGAAACGTAGGTGTTGTGCCCGCGGCGGTTTAAAAGAATAATCGCCTGCTTTTGTTTTTGCAAAGTCTCGTCAAGCGCCTCGTAAAGACGGTGACTGAAAGCCGAAGAATTGCCGTTTAAAATTTCCTTCTTCATATCCACGGTCTCGACCACCGGCAAAACCGCGTCGCCGTAGCGTTTTGTTAGCGTAAATAACTTATATTGGTCGTTTTTCGCGGCGGTATAGCTTTCGATCGACGGCGTAGCCGAGGCAAGGCAAAGAAGCCCTTGATGATAGGCGGTGCGAAACCTGGCAAGCTCCCTTGCATGAAAACGGGGAGACTGTTCGGATTTATAGGTATGCTCCTGCTCCTCATCAATGATGATAAGCCCCAGCTTTTCAAAGGGCGCAAACACCGCGCTGCGGGTGCCAAGGGCAATCTTGGCCTTGCCGTCTTTAATGCGCTGCCATTCGCGCATGCGGCTTCCCATGGACATGGCGCTGTGAAAAACCGCGACCTCATTGCCGTAGCGCCCGGTAAAGAGCGCCAGCATTTGGGGAGTAAGCGAAATTTCGGGCACCATCATGATAACGCCCCGGCCTTCGGTGATCACTTGATCGACCAAATGCAAAAAAACCTGTGTTTTTCCCGATCCCGTAATACCGTAAAGCAACGAAACCGCGCCCTCTGACTTGCGGTATTCGGCAAGCAGACCATCGGCCGCCGCCTGTTGTTCGCGTGTTAAAGCAAGCGCCGTTTTATGCGGCACACCCGGCGTTTGATAAGCCGGCAGATAAACCTTTTTTTCAAAGGCAATGAGCAAGCCTTTTTGCACCAAATTGTTGACCACCGAAACCGAATAGCCGGTAAAATACAAAATCTCCTTTACGGCCACTTCGCCGATGTCCCGCACCAGACGCAGTACTTCGGTCTGGCGAGGTGTGAGCTTTTGATCTTCAAACTGCTCGGCCTCGGGTGATAATCGAACAAATTTTTGCGTTGCGTCGTTCAGGTTGCGTTTCGTATCAACCGTGCGGTCAATCGCTTGTTTTTCGCAAAGGTTCTGTAAAAAATCCTTTGATACGCCAAATTGCCGGATCAGCACATCCTCCGCGGTGTCGCCTTTATCCTTTAAAAAGGTCAGCACGGCCTGTTCTGTTTCGGAAAGCGCGGAAAAGGCGCAAAAATCCTGCGAGGCTGTATATACAGGAATCAGGCGATACTGAAACCCCGTTGGCAGCATGGCGCGCACGGCCTCGTAATAAGTGCAAAAGCAGACGTCATGCATATAGCGGCATAAGGCCGCCATTTCATCGGTCAAAACGGGGCGGTCATCGATCAGTGCCGACAGGCCTTTCAGTCCCTTAAGATCCGCCGTTTCCAGCGACAGGATCATCCCCTGCTTTTTGGTGTTGCCTTTGCCAAACGGGATCAGCACGCGGCAGCCGCACCCCACCTTTTTTTGAAGATCGGGCGGAACGGCATACCGGTACAACTTATCAAAAGAAAACGCGGCGCCTTCCAACGCAACCTGAGCCGTAAGCCCTTGCATGGTGCCGACCTTACTCCTGCTTTTCGAGCCCGTTTGCCAAAGAATCAATGGCAAGGCTGACCGGCTTTTTGGTGGAAAGGTCGCCTTCTTCCTCCATGGTTTTGGCGATCTCACGGGCACTGTGCGCCACATCGATGACCAAGCGGTAGCGGTTATCATAATTTTGGATGAGTTTTCCGATATTCGGGTTCAGCATGTTGAAAGCACCTCGTTCATAAGTTCCATTTGTTTATCGGTTTTTAAATGATTGCTTAAAATAATGGCATAAAGCTGTTCGGCCGCGGTGGCAATTTCGTTGTTCACCACAATATAATCGTATTCCACGGCACGGGCGATTTCATCCAGTGCGCATTGCAGACGTTTCTGAATGAGTTCGTCGGTCTCGGTCCCGCGGGAGGACAAACGCCGTTTTAACTCGGCAAGAGAAGGCGGCATCACAAACACGCTGACAGCATCGGGCAGTTTTCGGCGAATCTGCGCCGCGCCGTTGACATCGACCTCAATGATCATATCTTTCCCGCTTTGCAATGCTTCTTCCACCGGCTTACGGGGCGTGCCGTAGTAGTTGTCTACAAAAATATTGTATTCCAACAGCTCGTCCTGTTCGATCATGTTTTCAAAGCGTTCACGGGTGATAAAATGGTATTTTTCACCCTCGCGCTCCCCTTCGCGCATGGGGCGCGTAATGGAGGAGATTGAAAACAACAATTCGGGGTGTGCGGCAAATAAAGCCGAAAGCAAGGTGTCTTTTCCCGAGCCGGAGGGGCCGGATAACAAAAATACGCCGCCTTTATTCATTTTCTTCCTCCTCGTCATCGGTGAGATCGCCATCGTCGATCACACGGTTAGCCACCGTTTCAGATTGCAGATAGGTCAAAATAATGTGATCGCTGTCGGTAATAATCACCGCGCGCGTGCGCCTGCCGTGGGTCGCGTCTATCAAGGTGCCGCGCTCCTTCGCCTCCTGCACAATGCGCTTGATCGGTGCCGATTCGGGGCTGACAATGGCGATCATGCGATTGGCCGAGACCATATTTCCAAAGCCGATGTTTACCAGTTTCATAACATTCCCCTATTCGATATTCTGTATCTGCTCGCGAATCTTTTCGATTTCGGATTTCATGTCCACCACGGCGTGTGCAATTTCAATATCCTGCGCCTTCGAGCCGATGGTGTTGCTTTCCCGGTTCATTTCCTGCACAATAAAATCCAGCTTGCGGCCAATGGGTTCATCACTTTCAAGCAGCGAACAAAATTGTGCTATATGACTGCGCAGTCGGACGGTT
The DNA here is from genome assembly GCA_905236975.1 of uncultured Clostridia bacterium. Classification (GTDB taxonomy): domain Bacteria; phylum Bacillota; class Clostridia; order Oscillospirales; family Acutalibacteraceae; genus UBA737. The sequence goes on along the minus strand of CAJOQU010000133.1, from coordinate 10,092 downwards.
TCCTCCGCCACGGCGATCTTATCGGCAAAAATAGCGGTCTCGGTCAAAAGGCGCTGTTCGTCTACCTGTTTATCATCGAGCAGCTCGCGCATTTTTTGTTCTAACTTGGCGCGGTACGCTTTAACCGTTTCGGGGGAGCGCTCTTCAACAAAGGCGACCTTTTCTAAAATCAGGTCGGTGCGGGAGCGCACATCCGCCGCCAAACGCCTGCCCTCGATCTCACGCATTTCCACAAAGCGTTGTATTGCCTCATTCGCGGTTTTGAGGACCGTTTCGGTGATCACTTCTTCGGAAACCGCCTGTTTTCTGACGGTGAAAAGCTCAGGGTTTGCAATCACCGAGGAAAGCTTGACATCGTTCTTCAGTTTATACTTTTCCGCCAAGGTTTTTAAGGCTTGAAAATAGGCGTTGGCGTATCCTTCATTGATAACTATGGCGGTATTGTCACTGTCATCTTCTTCGATCAGAACCGAGACCTCGGTCTTTCCGCGGGCGATTTTTTGCTGGCAAAAACTTTTGAGTTTTTCATCCAAAAATGCGTAGCCCCGCGGTAAGCGAGAATTAAATTCAAAATAGCGATGATTGACCGATTTTACCTCCACGGTAACGGTCACGCCGTTTTCGGTAATGACGGCTCGTCCGAACCCGGTCATACTTCTAACCATATTTTTCACATCCATTGGCGATTTGTATTCACATTATTTTACCAAAAAATCTGTAAAAAATCAACTGTTTAACGGCTTTGTAACCTTTTTTTAACCTTTTCATAACAAAACAGGAGCCGTCACAGCGGACAACTCCTGTTTTTTTGATTCTATACACGGCAAAAAATGCGCGCAGTTATTCCATTTCGAAAGCGCCTGTATAAAGCTGATAGTATTTTCCCTGTTCCCCGATCAGCTTTTCATGGCTGCCCCGTTCGATGATTTTACCTTGATCCAGCACCATGATAACATTGGAATTTTGCACCGTGGAAAGCCGGTGCGCGATCACAAAGACCGTTCTGCCGCGCATCAAGCTGTCCATTCCCTTTTGCACAATGGCCTCGGTGCGGGTATCGATCGAGGAAGTCGCCTCATCCAGAATCATGACCGGCGGATCGGCCACCGCTGCGCGGGCAATCGAAATCAACTGCCGCTGGCCCTGCGAAAGGCCGCTGCCATCACCGCTCAAAACGGTATTGTAACCCTCGGGCAGCATTTCAATGAATCCGTGCGCGTTAGCAAGCTTAGCGGCGGCGATACACTCTTCATCGGTCGCGTCTAAACGTCCGTAACGGATGTTTTCCATCACCGTGCCGGTAAACAGATTAACATCCTGCAGCACAATGCCAAGGCTGTTGCGCAGATCAGCTTTTTTGATTTTATTGATATTGATGCCGTCATAACGGATTTTTCCGTCGGCGATATCATAAAAGCGGTTGATCAAATTGGTGATCGTGGTCTTGCCGGCGCCGGTAGCGCCCACAAAAGCGATTTTTTGGCCGGGCTCGGCAAATAGATCAATGTGGTGCAAAACAATCTTTTCAGGCGTATAACCGAAATCCACATCAAAGAAACGCACATCGCCCGTCAGTTTGGTATACGTTACCGTGCCGTCATGATGGGGGTGTTTCCATGCCCATACGCCGGTACGCGTGCCGCTTTCGGTAATCGTGCCGTTCTCATCCACATCGGCATTAACCAGCGTGACATACCCGTCATCCGCCTCGGGCGGTTGATCCATCAAGTCAAAAATACGTTCGGTCCCCGCCATGGCCATGATAACCGCGTTCAGCTGCTGCGAGACATTGCTGATATTCATAGAGAACTGCCGCGCCATGTTAAGGAACGGAACCACCACCGCCACCGTGAGCGCCTGCCCCGAAAAAGAAAGATTGGGCGTTTTTGTCATCACCAAAACGGAACCCACAAATGCCAGGAGCACATACAAAATATTTCCGATGTTCCCCATGATCGGCATTAAGATATTAGCAAACTTATTGGCCTGGTACATATCGTCAAACAGAGCGTCATTCAGGCTGTCGAAGGCCTTTTTATTTTCTTCCTCGTGGCAAAAGACCTGCACGACCTTTTGACCGTTCATCGTTTCCTCAATAAAGCCTTCCACCTTGCCGATGGAACGCTGTTGCTTGACAAAATATTTTGCGCTGTTGCCGCCCACTTTTTTGGTGACCATCATCATGACAAAGACGCCCGCAAAGATCAACAGGGTCATCCACACGCTCAAATACAGCATATAGCCAATCAGAACGACCAGCGTAATCGCGGCTGTAAAAAACTGGGGTATGCTTTGCGAGATCAACTGACGCATGGTGTCGATATCGTTGGTGTAGTAACTCATGATATCGCCATGCGTGTGGGTGTCAAAATAACGGATGGGAAGCTTTTGCATGCCGCCGAACATTTTTTGGCGCATTTTATTCAAAAAGCCCTGTGTAACCACCGCCATGATGCGCGTGTAAAGAAAGGTGGATAAAATGCCGATCAAAAATAAACTGCCCATCAAAACAACGGTGCGCACCAGACGACCCGAGATGGCGTCATACCCCAGCTTCAACCCATCTTCTACAATCAGAACGATCCGATTCAAAAACATGGATATGATGGTGCCTGAAAAGGAGCTGAGCAGAATACATACCGCCACCACAGCCAGGGGAGCTTTATAAAATTGAAATAGATATTGAATCAATCGTTTCACGGTACCCTTGGCGTTTTTTGCCTTGGCGCCGCCCTTAAATCCGGGACCCGGCATTATTCTTCACCTGCCTTATTCTGCGAGTAATAAACTTCTTGATAAATGGCGTTATTCGCCAACAGTTCCTCATGGGTGCCGACGGAATCGATGCGGCCGTCATCCATCACAATAATACGGTCGGCGTCCTGCACCGAGGAGATCCGCTGAGCGATGATAATTTTGGTGGTATCGGGAATTTCGGTCGCAAAAGCTTTGCGGATCAGCGCATCGGTCTTGGTATCCACCGCGCTGGTGGAATCGTCTAAAATCAAAATTTTCGGCTTTTTCAGCAATGCCCGCGCAATGCAAAGGCGCTGTTTTTGCCCGCCCGATACATTGGTGCCGCCCTGTTCAATAAAGGTGTTATACCCGTCGGGCAGAGCACTGACGAACTCATCGGCCTGTGCAAGACGGCATACCTGCACCAGCTCCTCATCCTCCGCATTCGGATTGCCCCACCGCAGATTTTCTTTGATCGTGCCCGAAAACAGCTCGTTCTTTTGCAGCACCACCGAAACCGCGTTGCGCAGTGCGTGCAGATCATACTCTTTCACATCATGCCCGCCGACCGACACCTGACCCAGGCTGACATCATAAAGCCGGGAAATCAACTGGATCAGCGTGGTCTTACTGCTGCCTGTGCCTCCGATGACGCCGATGGTCTCGCCCGAGCGGATATGCAGATTGATATTTGACAACGCATATTTTTCGGCCGTTTCGTGGTATTTGAAAAAGACGCCGTTAAAATCAATGGAACCGTCCGGAATCTCATAAAGCGGGTTTTCGGGGTTGCGGATGGTGGGTTCCTCGTCTAACACCTCCGCCACACGCTGCATGGAAGCCTGCGAAATGGTGACCATAACAAAAATCATGGAAACCATCATCAGGCTCATTAAAATTTGCATGCCGTAGGTAATCAAACTGGAAAGATCACCTACCCCCAAATCACTGCCGCCGGTCGCAATAATCAGCCGTGCGCCGAAGAAAGAAATCAGGAGCATAGCCGTGTACATAGCCGTTTGCATCAACGGCGCGTTAAAGGCCACGATTTTTTCGGCGCGGGTGAAATCGGCCGCCACATCGTCAGACGCTTTTTTAAACTTCTCCTGCTCGTAGTCTTCCCGCACAAAGGATTTGACCACCCGCATACCTTTGATATTCTCCTGCACGGAGTTGTTCAGGCGATCATACTTTTTAAAGACGCTTCGAAACAACGGCATGGCGTTTCGAATGACCAAAAACAGCGCAAAAGCCAAAATCGGAATAATCGCCACAAAAATGGTTGAAAGCCGGGGCGACATCGCAAAAGCCATAGACAAGGAAAAAATCACCATCAGCGGTGCTCGAATCGCCGTGCGAATGATCATCATGTAAGCCTGCTGGATGTAGGTAATGTCGGTCGTTAGGCGGGTCACAAGGCTGGAAGTGGAAAATTTATCGATATTCGAAAACGAAAATTCCTGCACTTTATAAAAAAGGTCATGCCGGATGTTCTTGGCAAAGCCGCTGGACGCTTTGGCGCAGGTGCTGCCCGCCATCGCCCCGAAAAACAGGGACACAAAGGCCAGCAGGATCAGCAAAACGCCATACGGCAGAATGTTTTTCAGTTGCCCGCCCTTTTGTATTTGGTTGATGAGTCGTGCAATCAAAAACGGAATGATACATTCCACCACCACTTCAATCGAAACCAGAACGGGCGTTAAGATCGAGGGGGTCTTGTATTCCCTGACACAGCCCAACAATTTTTTGATCATGGTTGTTCCTCCATATTGGTTTTGATTTTATCAACGACCGCAAAAAAAGCGGTCCGTTCTTCTTTATTCAGTGCCCGACGCAGTTTTGCCTCACGGTGCTCGATATCGTTCAAGATTTGTTCGTGACACCGCTTGGCCTCATCGGTCAGAACAATTTTTTAAGACGCGCATCGTTTTCCACGCCGACTCGTTTGATATGGCCGTTTTTTTACTAATATTATAATAATTTTTTTGTAACCAGTCAACAATTCACACCCATAATTTTGCATTTTTGGTAAGCTCTGCTCAAATGTGCCGAAAGGTTTTCGTTTTTTGTTTATTTTGCCGGTCATTACGTTTAAACAAGGCAACACGGTTTATACTAAGGATAGTAAAGAGAGGACGATAGCATGAACGTTACCATTGCGCGCACGGTGATCTTATATTTATTTGTGATTCTGGGTATCCGACTGATGGGCAAGCGCCAAATCGGCGACATGCAGCCGAACGAGCTGGTCATCACCCTTTTGATATCCGAGATCGCGGCCATTCCCCTGCAAGACCCCGCCCGCCCGGTTTTAGACGGCGTGATCGCCATTTTTGTGCTGGTGATCTTAGAAATTTTGATGTCGGTCTTAACCATGAAAAGTCTTTGGTTTAAAAAACTGATGAACGGAAAATCGGCTGTCATTATTCAAAACGGCGTGATCGATCAAAAAGCCATGAGGGATGTGCGCATGACTGTTTTAGACCTAATGGAACTGCTGCGCGGACAGAATGTGTTTGATCTTTCCACGGTGGCCTTTGCGGTGTTAGAGGTCAACGGCGATTTAAGCGTGTTGCTGAAATCCTCCGAAAAAGCCTTGACCGCGGGCGATGTAAACGCGCAAAAAGACCCCGCCGAGCTGCCGTTGCCGGTTGTCAGCGACGGCAGGATCGTGAAAGAAAATCTTTCGGCTCTGAAACTAAACGAGGAGGATCTGCGCGACGCTTTGAAAAACGAGGATGTATCACTTGACGAAGTGTTTATTATGACCATGGATCAAAACCGTCATACCAAGACGATCCGGAAAGGAACGAACCCATGAAACGATTGATCGCGGCGGGCATTTTATTGCTTGCTGTATTGGTTATCAATTGCTGCGGCACCCGCCAGGTTCTACGCACTTGCAACGCGGCTGCTGCGCTTGCAGAGCAGGCTCAGGAAGAAGAAACCGGCGGACAGGACTGCACCGATTCCCTTTCGCGCCTTCAAATACTATGGCGCGATCGAAGCATACCGCTTTCTCTGTTTGTCAACCATGAATGGGTAAACGAAGTTCAGATCGAGATTGACTCGTTGTTATACGGCGGCGATACGCCGGGACACGAGGTCTTTACGGAACACCTGAATACCATTAAAATTTTAATTTCCCAAATTGAAGAAAACACAAAGTTCAGTTTAAAGAGCATTTGTTGAAATCTTTTTTAAAAAATACTTGACAAATTCCACGCCTCAGTGTATTATTGTATTAGTTCATTGGTACAATAGTACACGGAGGTGTTTTTGTGTCTTGGAAATTTACAAATGAACGACCCATTTTTCTGCAGCTGACCGAAAGGATCGAATTAAAGATCATCAAAGGGGATTACCCGCCCGGCGGTAAGCTTGAAACGGTGCGGGAACTCGCACTGATGGCGGGCGTAAACCCCAACACCATGCAGCGCGCATTGGCGGAGCTTGAAAACATCGGCGTGTTGTTTTCCAAACGCGGCGACGGCCGTTATGTGACTGAAGACAGCGCGATCATCACCGCGCTGCGGGATCGCTATGTAGCACAAAAAACGCAGGATTATATTTCCTCTTTACGGGAATTGTCTTTAAGCGATGACGCGATTCTGCAAGCGGTAAGCGACGGCTTGCGCTCAAATTCAAACGAAAGGAAACGTGAATCATGACTCCTATTCTGGAATGCAAGACTCTTTGCAAAGCTTACAAAAACACCGTAGCCCTGAACAACGTGAACCTTCAGGTAAATCCCGGCCGTATTGTGGGGTTATTAGGGCCGAACGGAAGCGGCAAGACCACCCTGATCAAATTGACCAACGGGTTGTTGACCCCCACCATGGGGGAACTGTTGATCGACGGCAAACCGGTGGGTGTGGAGACGAAAAAGATCGTCTCGTACCTGCCTGACCGTAATTTTTTAGCGCAATGGATGACCGTTGACCAAATGGTGGATTATTTTGCCGATTTTTATGAGGATTTCAGCCGTGAACGCGCTGACGGTATGCTGCAAAACCTGGCCATTGACCGCACCCGTAAAATCAAAACGCTGTCAAAGGGCAACCAGGAAAAGGTGGCGCTGATATTGGTTATGAGCCGCGTTGCCAAGCTCTATTTACTGGACGAACCCATTGCCGGCGTTGACCCCGCCACCCGCGATTATATTTTACGCACCATTATCAGCAACTACACCGAAAATGCCACCATTCTGATTTCTACTCACTTGATTTCGGATGTGGAGCAGGTTCTCAACGATGTCATTTTTATCAAGCAGGGCAATGTTGTGTTATGTGACACGGTCGATAACATTCGCCAGCGCGAACAAAAAAGTGTGGATGATTACTTTAGGGAGGTATTCAAATGCTGAAAAAATTATACCGATACGAATTTTATTCCCTGTTTCGCAGTCTGCTGCCCATTTACGGCGCGGCGCTCGGATTTGCTTTGCTCAGCCGCCTTACTTACCTGTTTGATTTTGATAATCTGGCCTTTTCGATCATCAGCGGCATGGTCACCACGGTTTATGTATTCAGTATTATCGCGGTCGCGATCATCGGCATTGTGGTGGTGGTCGTTCGCTTTTACCGCAACCTGTTAAAGGAAGAGGGCTACCTGACCTTTTCCCTGCCCTTTACCCCCACACAGCATATTCTTTGTAAGCTGATCTGCGGTTTTGTAGTCATCCTGCTTGATGCCGCGGTGGTTATCCTTTCCCTTTTTCTGCTCGGTGTCGGCACCGACGTGCTGCCCATGCTTTGGAATACCTTCAAAGAGATGCTCTCTTCCGTTTTGGAGTATACCGGAACATCCCAATTGATTGTTACTGTCATCGAGATTGCTCTTATGGCGATATGCTCCGTTATTCAAAGCATTTTGATGTTCTACGCCTCCATTGCCATTGGCCAACAGTTCAAAAGCCGCGTAGGCGGCGCCGTGGTAGCCTATATTGCGCTTTACGCCGCCGTGCAGACTGTCAACAGCGTCTTATTGTTATTGGTTACGGCCGTCAATATCAACCGGCTTGAAATGTTTTTTGAAAACGGTGTTCAAAGCGTACAGCTTACCCTGCTCTTCCCGCTTTTGGAAAGCATTGTTTTAAGCGTAGTGTATTTCTGTATCACCCGCCATTTCTTAACCCAAAAGCTGAATTTGGAATAAACCGCCTACCATCGGCAACAAAAATTCTTCGATTTTCATCTTTGCTTTAAACCGGTTTTTTGCAGAAACAGGCCGTGCGAACTACAAATCCGCACGGCCTGTTTTTTTATTCTCTTGTATTCTTTTACAAAAGGTTATACCCGTTACGCTTAAGCGTGATAAAGTTTTTTGGTCTGGTAGGTCGCTTCAAAGGTAATATTGACCCCCAGCTTGCGGAAGACCTGTTCGTCCACACGGGAAAGGATCACGGTGGAATGTGCTTCCAACCCTGCTAAATTTTTCAACTGCTCCAGCGCTTTTTTAGCGGTATCGTTGGTAGCGGCGCAGATGGACAGGGCGATCAGCACTTCATCGGTATGTAACCGCGGGTTATGGTTGCCCAAAATTTCGGTCTTCATTTGTTGAATCGGCTCAATAATGGTCGGCGAAATCAGATTGATGTTATCCGGTATGCCGGCCAGCACCTTTAAACTGTTGAGCAGCATGGAAGAAGACGCGCCCAACAATGCGGAAGTTTTACCGGTGATGATATCTCCGTTGGCAAGCTCAATAGCGGTGGCGGGAGCCGACGTTTCCTCGGCCTTTTTGAGCGCGGCGGCCACCACGGGGCGGTCAGAGGGGCTGCAGCCCGCCTGCTTCATTAACAGTTCGATCTTCGAGGCGTCGTTCTGCTCGCTCAATCCCTGTCGGAAGCTGACCAGCGCGCTGTAATAGCGGCGGATGATCTCCTGCTTGGCGGCGGCTTGCACGACCTCATCATCCACAATGCCGAAGCCAGCCATATTCACGCCCATATCGGTAGGACTCTTATAAGGTGAAACGCCTAAAATTTGCTCTAACATGGCGTTCAGCACCGGGAAAATCTCAATATCGCGGTTATAGTTCACGGCGGTTTTACCGTAAGCCTCTAAATGAAAGGGATCGATCATATTGACATCGTTCAAGTCGGCCGTGGCCGCCTCATACGCAATATTGACCGGGTGCTTTAAGGGGATGCTCCAAATGGGGAAGGTCTCAAACTTGGCGTAACCGGCTTTGACGCCGCGCTTGTTCTCGTGGTAAAGCTGCGACAGGCAGGTGGCCATTTTGCCGCTGCCCGGCCCCGGCGCCGTCACCACAACCAAGCGGCGTTCGGTTTCAATATAATCGTTGCGGCCAAAGCCGTCTTCACTGACAATATGGGTAATGGCTGACGGATAATCTTGAATAGGATAATGCCGGTAAACCTTTACGCCGAGCGTTTTCAATCGCTTTTCAAACGCCTCTGCCGAGGGTTGACCGGTATAACGGGTAATGACCACGCTGCCCACATAAAGACCGATGCCGCGAAACGCGTCGATCAAACGAAGAGTATCCAGATCATAGGTGATGCCAAGATCTCCGCGGCGCTTGTTTTTCTCAATATCGTCGGCATTGATGACCACGACGATCTCGGCGTCGTCCTTCAATTCCAACAGCATTTTGACCTTGGAATCCGGCGCAAAGCCGGGCAGCACGCGGGAAGCGTGATAATCGTCAAACAATTTGCCGCCGAACTCCATGTACAGCTTACCGCCGAACATGGCAATACGATCCCGAATGTTCTGCGACTGCAGCTGGATGTATTTTGCATTGTCAAACCCGATTTTTTTCATCTTTTCAACCCCAAAACACAAGATATTCCACAATATGATTCCATTATACCCGATTCGACACAATTTGGCAAGCAATTTAAGGGTACAATTTCAAAATCTTTTCCGCACGGTTTTTGACCATTTTGATGAGTTCGTCCGGGGCGGTGACCCGGATGTTATCGCCGTAGTTGAGGATCCAGGTGACCAGCGCCTCGCTCAGCGCCGCCTTGACCGTAAAAGAAAAGGTATCCTCCGTGACGTTTTTAATGAAAATATTTTCGGAAAAACGATCCACTACCTGCTCCAACAAAATCTTGTTACAGCACAATTCCACATCGACAATGGTTCCGCCGTGCATCCCGAACAATTTATCGGTATAATCCGCAACATCAAAAAAGTCGGTGTACTCCGAAATCTCACGAAAGGAACGTGCGGTTTCCTGAAGCACCTCCACGGTGCGCATACGATCCACACGCAAATGCAGCAGATTATCGTATTTTTCATAGTTGCCGATGACATAGTAATGATCGTCCTGCCAGGTCATGGCATAGGTGCTGACGGTCATGCTGCGGCTTACCCTTTCAAT
>CAJOQU010000132.1 GCA_905236975.1 uncultured Clostridia bacterium | reverse complement strand
GCCCACAAATCCGCCCAGGAAAACCGCTCAAAAATCAGTGCCAGCAGACCGGAGATCACCCCGCAGACGGTCAACTGCATGATACACAATTTTATGCCGCCGGTCACATCCACAAAACGGTCAACCGACAAAATGTGCATGGTATACCCCAGTGAGCAAAGCAGCAACAGCACATCACCCGTATATAATCTATGCAGGCCGCCGCTCAGGCAAAGCAGGTAGACCCCCACGGCGCTTATAACCACACTGAACACGATCACGCCGCCGGTCTTTTTGCCGAACAGCAGACCGACAATGGGCACAAACACCACATACAGCGCGGTCAAAAAACCGGCGCGCGCCTCGGCCGCGACCCCTTGTGGAAAGACCATAATGCCGAACTGCTGTAAAATGGCGGCCACCGAAAAAAAGGCGCCGCAAATCAACGCGACCTTATAATAGGCTTTTCGATCTTGCTTTTCGGCCGGAAAAAAGGTTTTGATCCCGTGATTTTTCACGGCATAGAACACAAGCAGTGCCGCCGCGCCGACAAACGAGCGGAGGCAATTCACGGTAAAGGGGGAAAGATAATCGGCCGCCACGCTTTGCGCCACAAACGAAAGCCCCCAAATAAGTGCCGCCGTACAAAGGATCAGACTGCCTTTCACATTATTTTTTTGATTCATTTTAATCTCCATTCTGCCGATAGTGTTTTCCTCTTAGTTTTGGTTCAGGCGTTCGTAAAGCTCGTCGATCGCCTGTTTTAACGGTTGATTTTTGGGCTCCTGCAAAGTCGGGTCTTCTTTCAGCAGACGTTCGGATTCGGTGCCGGCCAAATGCAAAGTCTCGCGGTCGGCAAACAAATCGGCGATTTTCATGTCGGGCAGGCCGTGCTGGCGATTGCCCAAAAAATCGCCGGGGCCGCGCAGTTTTAAATCTTCCTCGGCAATGGCAAAGCCGTCGTTGTTGTTTTTAATGACCTGCAACCGCGCCGACGTATCCGCCCCGCGGGAATCCGAAACCAAAATACAGGTCGAGGCGTACTGTCCGCGGCCGATCCTGCCCCGCAGCTGGTGCAGCTGCGAAAGACCGAAGCGCTCGGCGTTTTCAATGACCATGACCACCGCGTTCGGAACATCGATGCCGACCTCGATCACGGTGGTGGTCACCAATAATTGCACCTCGCCTGCGGCAAAGCGGCGCATGACGGCGTCCTTCTCCTTAGCGCGCATTTTGCCGTGCAAAAGCCCCACGGAATCCTGCGCAAACACGCCGTTTTTCAATTCTTCATAATATTCCTCGGCCGATTTCAAATCAATATTTTCGGTCTCCTCTACCATAGGACAGACGATATACCCCTGCCGGCCTTCGTCCAGAAATTTTTGTATAAAGCGGTAAATGCGCTCATGGTAAGAGGAATCCACCAAATAGGTGGCAATTTTCTGCCGCCCGCGGGGGTATTCGTCAATCACGCTGATATCCAAATCACCGTAAACGATCAATCCCAGCGTGCGCGGGATGGGCGTAGCCGACATGACCAACGTATGCGGATTTTGCCCCTTAGCCGCCAATTTGCCCCGTTGTGCCACGCCGAAACGGTGTTGTTCATCGGTAATCACAAGGCCAAGGCGATCAAATTCAACGTCCTCCGACAAAAGTGCGTGGGTACCCACGGCAATGTCGATTTCGCCGTTCCGCAAAGCCTGTTTGACCGCGTTTTTCTGTTTTTTGGTCATAGAGCCGGTCAGCAGGGCGCAGGTTACGCCGGCACCTCCGGTCATGGCGGTCAGGGTGGCGTAATGTTGTTCGGCTAAAATTTCGGTCGGCGCCATCAAGACCGATTGAAACCCATTGTTGGCCGCCACACTGCAAAGCGCCGCCGCCACGGCGGTTTTGCCGCTGCCCACATCCCCCTGTACCAGGCGATTCATGGGACAGCCGGAGGTCATATCGCGCAGGCATTCTTCGATCACGCGTTGCTGTGCGCCGGTCAACGCGAAAGGCAAAGCCTCCCGGAAAAACCGCCAATCGGCGTTTTCCACCCGCCAACCAGCGCGGCCGCGCCGCCGCTTTTTTAAAAATGACAGCCCGGTCTGCAACACAAAAAGCTCCTCAAACACCAAACGGCGTTTAGCTGATTCCAGTGCCTCGGGAATGGCGGGAAAATGAATATTTTTGACCGCGTAGCTAATATCGCACAGGCCGTTGCGGGTGCGAATCTCCTCCGGCAAGGCGTCGGGCAGAGTTTCACAAAGAGAAAGCGCCGTTTTGACCAACTTTTCAATGGTCTTGGAAGGCATCCCGGGTGATGCGGGATAAATGGGTTGTATGTACTGTGCGCCGCTTTCGGCGATCTCGGGGGAAGACATCTGCCGCAGGGCGAGGTCGCCCGTGACCTTGCCGTAAAACAGATATTCACAATCCTTGTGCAGTTTTTCAGCCAAATATTTTTGGTTAAACAGGGTCACAACCATCTGCATGGTATCGTCTTCCGCCAAGAACTTGAACAGGGTCATGCCCTGCCGGACATACTGCGCCTGTACCGGTGTGACGATTTTTGCCTTGACGATCACATTTTCATCAAACGGGCACTCGGACAAGGGGCGCACATCGCGCCAATCCAAATAAGCGCGCGGAAAATAATGCAAAAGGGCACCGACCGTATCGATGCCCTTCTTTCGCAAAAGCGCCGCCCGTTTTTCGCCAACGCCTTTCAAATATTGAATATTGGTGGAAAGCTCGAGCATAAAAAATCCCTCGCTACTCTACAGAAAGGATATAGTAGTAAATCGGCTGGCCGCCGTTGACGACCGTGATTTCGATTTTAGAACCGTATTTCTGGCGCAGCTGTTCTTCCACCGCCGCGGCCTGCTCCTCGGTTACATCGGCGCCATAGATAACCGTGATGAATTCGCTGTCACGCTTGACCATTTGACGGGCCAATTTTAGCACGGATCTTTCAAGATCGGTATCGGTAAACGAGACTTTACCGCCAAGCAGTGCCAGCAATTCGCCTTTTTTGATGGCATGGCCGTCAAAATCAGAATCGCGCGCCGCAAAAGTAATTTGACCGGTGGCAACGCGTTCGGTCGATTTTTGCATTTCAATGGCGTTGACCTCGTCGGTCGCGTCTTCATTGAACGCCAGCATGGTCGAAATTCCCTGCGGGATGGTGCGGGTATGAATGACAATAACCTTGCGGGTACTAATGGGAATGGCCTGCTCCGCCGCCATAATTATGTTCTTGTTGTTGGGCAGCACAAACACGGTCTCGGCCGGAGTGGATTCAATGGCTTTTAAAATATCATCGGTGCTGGGGTTCATGGTTTGACCGCCGCTGACAACGGTATCAACCCCCAAATCGCGGAACAATTCCGCCAATCCCTCGCCCGCGCTGACCGACACAAAGCCGACCGGTTTTGTGGGGGCAACGGGTTCAAAGGTCTCGGTCAAATCCGCGCTTTTCGCCGGTTTCTTCTTCGTGTTTTCGGCATCGTGCTTAGCGCGTTCGTGCTGATCGCGCATATTTTCGATCTTCATATGCACCAGCTGCCCGAAGGTCAAGCCGTTTTCAATGGCGTTGCCCGGGTGGTCAGTATGCACATGCACTTTGATGATCTCATCATCATCCACCACGACCACACAATCGCCGATGCTCTCTAAATACGCACGCAGCTCAGCCGGTTGTTTGGTGCAATCCGCCGAACGGTTCACAATAAACTCGGTGCAGTAGGTAAATTTGATTTCGCTTTCAAACTCGCCTGCCGCACTATCGGTGGTCTCAGCCTCCGATTCGGCGGTCTTTTGCGCATTCGAGGCGATGATCACGCCGTTTTCAAAGACCGACATCATGCCCTCTAAGATAACCACAAATCCTTGACCGCCTGCATCGACCACGCCGGCTTTTTTCAAAACCGGCAGCAGCTCGGGCGTTTCGGCCAGGGCGGTTTTGGCGCCTTCCAGCGCGGCGGCAAAAACCTCTACCTCGTTTTTGCCTTCTTCACAGGCGGCCTCGGCATATTCCGCCGCCACGCGTGCCACGGTCAGAATGGTGCCCTCGGTGGGTTTCATCACAGCTTTATAGGCCGCCTCAACCCCTAAGCGAAAAGCCGCGGCAATATTCTCGGCCGAGGCGTTTTCAACATCCTTCAAGCCTTTGGCAAAGCCGCGAAAGAGCAGAGATGTAATCACGCCGGAGTTTCCTCTGGCGCCGCGCAGCAAAGCCGAAGCGTTGACCTGCGCCACCTTGCCGGCCGTTTCGCCCGAGAGCTTTTCAAGCTCGCGCACCGAATTAGCCAGCGTCATGGACATGTTGGTGCCGGTATCGCCATCCGGCACGGGAAAAACGTTCAGATCATCAATCTGTTTTCTCTGATTGGTAAGATGATTCGCGGCCGAAATGATCGCGTCGCGCAAGGTATCGCCGTTAAACAAATGTAACACTCCTTTTGAAACCTACGATCATTCTTTGATTCCGTCGATCTTAATGGTGACGCGGCTGACGGTGATTCCCGTTGCCTCTGACACCACATATTTTACTTTTTCGGTAATGCTGGCTGCAATCGCGTTGATATTCATACCATAGGTTACCACGATATGCAGCTCCACCGCAATGGAATCGGCATTGCCGGTCACATTGATGCCGGTATCGGGCGTGGATTCTTTAGAAAATTTATTGAAAATTTTCTGCTTGCCGGTGCTCGGCACCATGCCGACTACGCCAAAGCAATTGGTGACTTCACGACCGATCAACTTTGATAAATACGTTTCGGAAATGTTGATTTTGCCAAGCATCGTTTCATACACGATCATCAAAAATTCCTCCTAATGATTTTGGATGGTATAGGATTCAATCGAAAAAAAGATATCGCTCGCGGAAGAGTTTTCTACATTTTCGATGTCATCATGATAAAACAGCACGCCGGTGCGATAACATACCGGAATAAACGGCATTTCGTTTTGCAGGGCGGCGGCAATATCGCCAATGGTGTTACTGCCATTGTACAGACCGGTGATCAGCCCGGCGGCCGATTCGGTGACCGTTTCTTCGGGCTCGGCCGCGGCGGTTCCTTCGCTGCTTTCCGCATTTTGAGATGAATCGCTTTCCTCCGACGAGGCTGCCTTTTTGGATTTTTCGGAATTTTGCTCCGTCTTTTCCTTCTTGACGCCGAAAGCGGCGCTGCCGCCCGGCAGGACAAGCTCGGAAAGATCCATATTCGGCGTGATGGCGACCTCCGCCAAATAAAGCTGGAAACTGCCTTTTTCAAGCGCGTCGGCAAATGCCTTATACTTCATTTGCTTGACCTCGATCTTGATGCCGTACGCCCACAGCTGCGCGGCAATCTGTTTGGCAGCCGCCACCCGCATGCTGTTTTCGGAATTGACAAGCAGGGTGAATCGCAGTTTTGAGCCGCTCCCGTTTTTTCGCACACCGTCGCTATCTAAGCTATTATACCCTATTTTTTCCAAATTCGCAATAGTTATTTCCTGATTTGCGGCAATTTCAATATTTTGTATGGCGGCGACCTCTTCCCACACCGG
>CAJOQU010000131.1 GCA_905236975.1 uncultured Clostridia bacterium | reverse complement strand
TACACCGCGTCCCCTACAAAAGCCAACACAGAAGGACTTAAAAGATCAGGATTTTCCGTCGTTTTTCACCACCTAATTTTTACATCACCCGATCCGCCGAAAACAGCGGATCACAGCACAAAATCAAATTCCACATCGTAAACACTGACGGTATCGCCCTCGCTCACACCGGCTTTTATCAAAGCGTCAATAATGCCGGTGGTGCGCAATACCCGCTCGAAATATTGCAGGGATTCATAGTCCTCGGGGTCAACGGTGTTCATAATATCCATGATCCAGGGGCAATCCTCCACAAAATAGACGCCGTCGCACACCCGAATGTTGAAGGTGCGTTTTTTGGGATCGGTAAAATCTTCCGGCGGTTTCGGCTCCGCCTCGTAACGCTTGATGGGCGGCAGTTTGGCAAGCTCGGCGGCAACGCAATCGATCAGCGCGTCGGTACCCTCGGCAATAGCCGCCATGATCGGGAAAAAGCGGTAACCGCGCTCCTCAAAATACCGACGTAAACGCTCGACCTGTTCCTCGTCGGCCAAATCGCACTTATTCCCCACCACAATCTGCGGACGCAGGGGCAGTTCGTCACTGAAAACCGCAAGCTCGCGGTTGATGGTTTCAAAATCCTCAATGGGGTCGCGGCCTTCGCTGCCCGAGATATCCAACACATGCAAAAGAAGGCGGCAACGCTCTACATGGCGCAGAAATTCATGCCCAAGACCCACGCCCTCGCCCGCGCCCTCAATCAAGCCCGGGATGTCAGCCATCACAAACGAGCTGCCCTCGCCCATGCGCACCACGCCAAGCACCGGCGTGAGGGTGGTAAAATGGTAGTTGGCAATTTTGGGCTTAGCCTCGCTGACGACCGACACCAAAGTGGATTTTCCCACATTCGGAAACCCGATCAGCCCCACATCAGCCAGCAGCTTTAATTCAAGCTGAATATCCAACTCTTCGCCCGGGTTGCCCTTTTTGGCAAACCGCGGCACCTGCCTGGTGGGGGTGGCAAAATGCTGATTGCCCCAGCCGCCGTTGCCGCCCCTTGCCACTACCACCGGCTGTGAATCGGAGATGTCGGCAATCACACGGCCGGTCTCGGCATCCTTCACTAAGGTGCCGATCGGAACCGAAATCACAAGATCGGGCGCGCTTTTTCCGGTACAGCGCCCCGCGCCGCCGCGTTCACCCGCCGCGGCCGCATATTTTCGCTTATAGCGGAAATCCGCCAAAGTGGACAGATTACTGTCCGCCCGGAACAGTATATTACCGCCGTGGCCGCCGTCGCCGCCGTCCGGTCCGCCCGCGGCTACATATTTTTCACGATGGAACGAAACGGCGCCATCACCGCCGTCCCCCGCTTTGATGTGAATTTTCGCACTGTCAACAAACATCTTGATCTCCCATGACGATTGGCATGATGCGCGCTAATCTTCCTCATTCGGGGCCGCATCATGATCCAAATAAACCGTATAAATTTCTTTAGCCTTCCTCCGATTCCTCTGATTCCTCAAAGAAATTCTCGTCAAAGGCGGGTTCCGACGCTAAAAATTCCTCATAAATCTTAGTGGCACGCTCAAAATCGCTTTCGTCCACATAAATATCATCGGACACAAAGGTGCCGCCGAACATGACCCGCATGGCGCCCTGCTGCTCATTATCGCAGGTAAAGGGAATGCCGTTTTCATGCAGAAGATCACGCAGAATTTCCGACAAGACTACATCCTCAAGCGACGCCAACAGCATCGGGTTTTGCAGTTCGATTTCCTCCGCCGCCGGTTCTTCGCTTTCCCCGCCGGTCAGGTCCGCCCCGCAAACCGGGCAAAGCTCGGCTGTATCTTCGCATTCAGCCTTGCAAACATGACAGATTTTCATTTCAACTCACCCTTTCTGTAAAAAGAAATCCGGGAGCTGTTCGCGCCCGGATGTGGGATTTTACTGTTCAACCGCGTAAATGCTGACCTGTTTACGGTCTCTGCCGATGCGCTCAAACTTGACCTTACCGTCGATCAAAGCGAAAAGCGTATCATCCGAGCCACGGCCTACGTTGTTGCCTGCATGAATGTGAGTACCCCGCTGGCGAACCAAAATGTTGCCGGCCAGAACAAACTGACCGTCCGCCCGCTTAACGCCAAGGCGTTTGGATTCACTGTCGCGCCCGTTTTTGGTGGAGCCCATTCCTTTTTTATGGGCGAATAACTGAATGTTAATCTTTAACATCTGTGACACCTCCGTCAAATGTGATGTGTTTGTCGTATTGTTCGGAAAGCGCTTGCAAATGGAGCCGCAGCCCCTTTAAAACCGTAACCGTGGCCGCCGACGGGCAAACAACCTTTACCCGCATGACCGCGTCGTCGATTGTAATGTCGGCCTTGTCGCCCACCACTTCGGTGATGGTGTTGGCCGCCATGTACGCCGCGGAGGATACCGCCGCGCAAACAAGCCTTCCCTCTTCATCGTCACCGTCAAAAGAACTGTGACCGCTGATCGCAAAACCGCAAAGACCCTGCCGATCAGCCAAAAACCTTACTGTGGTCATGTTAGCCGATCTCGTTGATCTGCACCTTTGTGTAAGGCTGACGATGACCCATTTTGCGGGAGCTGCTCTTTTTGGGCTTGTAGGTGAAGACGGTGATCTTCTTGCCTTTGCCGTTCTTTAAAACGGTGCCTTTTACAAAAGCGTCCTTCACATAGGGCTTGCCCACCTTTAAGGTTTTATCGCTCACGGCGACGACCTTGTCAAAAGTGACCTCTGCATCGACCTCGGCGTTCAGCTTTTCAACGTAGATCACGTCACCGTTCTGCACACGGTACTGCTTGCCGCCTGTTTCGATAATTGCGTACATTTGTTACACCTGCCATTAAATCAGTCTCGCTACAAAAGGCGTGCGCCGAAAAAAGGCACAACTTAAAAAGCCCATCATATGCGGCTTTCATATTTTACCACACGGCACTTCCTTTGTCAAGGATTTTTTGCGCATATCCTGTTTTATCGGTCAGCGCGGCACCTTTCGATAAAACTCTTGACATTTTTGCAAAGACATGGTAAGATAATCCTTGTAAAACGCGATGATAAAGGAAAGTAGGCTTTCCCCCGCCGTCAGAGAGTTTCCGCCATGGCTGCAAGCGGAATCGGTCGGGTGTCCGCCGAAGTTCCCTTTTGAGCGGCGCTGCTGAACGATCTCCAGTAGGCAGCGACGGGCGGCTCCGTTACCGGCTGCGAGAGTGTTTGCTCTTTGAGCGAAAAAACGGGTGGTACCGCGAAGTCATTTTACTTCGTCCTGTTAAGGGGCGGGGTTTATTTTTTTATTCGGAGGTTCGTTATGAAGGAAACATTAGAAGCGATCAAAGAGGCGGCCAAAAACGCCTTGGCGGCCTCGGTCGATGAAAGCGAGATCGAAGAATTACGGGTAAAATATTTGGGTAAAAAGGGCGAATTAACCGTTATTTTAAAACAGATGGGTTCCCTTTCGCCTGAGGAGCGCCCCGCCATGGGTCAGTTGGTGAACGAGGCCAAGCAAAAATTAGAAGCCTTGATCGCCGAAAGAAAGACCGAAATACGCGAAAAAGCGACCGAGTTAAAGCTGCGGGCAGAAAAAATTGACATCACCATGCCCGCCAAGGAGCCGAAAGTCGGCGGGCTGCACCCGATCAATCTTGTTACCAACGATATGATCGATATTTTTCAATCCATGGGTTTTGATGTGGTTGACGGTCCGGAGGTCGAGACCGACCATTACAACTTTGAATGCCTGAATGTTCCCGCCGATCACCCGGCACGCGACATGCAGGACACCTTCTATCTTGCCGAAAATCTGCTTTTGCGCACCCAAACCTCCTCGGCGCAGATCAGAACCATGGAAACCAGAAAGCCCCCCATCCGTGTGATCTGCCCCGGCCGTGTTTTCCGTGCCGATGAGGTAGACGCCACACACTCCCCCGTTTTTCACCAGTTGGAAGGGCTTGTGGTGGATAAGGGTATCACCATGTGCGATTTAAAGGGCGTGCTGGAACAGTTTGCGCAAGAAATTTACGGCAGCGACACCAAGGTGCGCTTCCGTCCCTCGTTCTTCCCGTTTACCGAGCCGTCGGTTGAGGTGGACGTTTCGTGCAGTGAATGCGGCGGCAAGGGTTGCCGCGTTTGCAAGAACGAAGGCTGGATCGAAATTTTGGGCGCGGGTATGGTGCACCCCAACGTTCTGCGCTGCTGCGGCATTGACCCCGAGGAATACAGCGGCTTTGCGTTTGGCATTGGCATTGACCGCATCACCACCACGCGTTACAAAATCAGCGATATCCGCTTGCTTTTTGAAAACGACAAACGCTTCTTAGAGCAGTTTTAAGGGGGCAATAACATGAAAATTTCATTGAATCATTTACAAAACTATGTCACCATCAACGTTCCCGCCGAGGAGCTTTGCGACCGCATGGTCATGGCAGGCTTTGAGGTGGAAAGCATAGAAAAGCAGGGGGAAAACATCCGCAATGTGGTGGCGGCTAAGATCCTGAAAATCACCCCACACGAGAACAGCGATCATTTACAGATCTGCCAAATGGATGTGGGCGCGGAAGAGCCGGTACAGATTGTTACCGGCGCGCAGAACATTCACGAAAACGATTATGTCCCCGCCGCGCTGAACGACAGCTATCTGCCGAACGGTGCGCACATTGTGGCGGGCAAGCTGCGCGGAGTGGAATCCAACGGTATGCTTTGCTCGGGCGAGGAATTGGGTTTGACCGAGGATGATTACGAGGGCGCTTCGGTTCACGGTATTTTGATCTTAAAGGGCGCGCCCACCCCCGGCACCGATATTTGCAAGGTTTTAGGACTTGACGACACGATCATCGATTTCAAGATCACCGCCAACCGCCCCGACTGCAACTGCTTTTTAGGGGTCGCCAAAGAAATTTCCGTTGTGCTGGGTACCGATTTCATCGCCCCCAAACCGACCTACAAAACCGTAGGGGGCGATATCCGCGATCATATTCAGGTAGAAGTGCAAAACTATGACCTTTGCCCCCGCTACATCGGCCGCGTGGTCAAAAATCTGCGCATTGCCGAATCCCCGGATTGGATGAAAAAAGCCATCACCGCCTCGGGCATGCGGCCCATCAACAACATTGTGGATATTACCAACTATGTAATGTTGGAAACCGGCCAGCCCATGCACGCTTTCAATTATAACGACATTGCGGGGCACAAGATCATTGTGCGCAACGCTGCCGAGGGCGAAAGCATTACAACGCTGGACGGCAACCGCCACGACCTGACGCCTGACATGCTGGTCATTGCCGACGGCGAGCGTCCCTCCTGCCTTGCGGGCATCATGGGCGGCAAGGAAAGTGAGATCGAAAGCGACACGACCGATCTCTTTTTAGAAGCGGCCAAGTTCCGCCGTGACAGCATTCGTCACACCGGCCGGGCGCTGGGCATTCGTACCGAAGCCAGCGGACGTTATGAACGCGGGGTGGATATTCACAACGTGGCCTACGCCAT
>CAJOQU010000130.1 GCA_905236975.1 uncultured Clostridia bacterium | reverse complement strand
TTTTTTTGCGGGTTGTCATAATTGCCTGACCGGGGACATATGATTTACCAAAAGGAGTTCATATACGGAGGAAAGAGTATGACAAACGTAAACATTTACAAGGATATCGCCGCACGCACGGGCGGAGATATTTATATCGGAATTGTAGGACCGGTTCGCACCGGGAAATCCACCTTTATCAAGCAATTTATGGATCAGTTGGTGTTGCCCAACATTACCGAGGCCGGCCAAAAAGAGCGGGCAAACGACGAATTGCCGCAATCTTCCTCCGGCAGGACGATCATGACCACCGAGCCCAAGTTTATTCCCGAAAAGGGCGTGAACATTCGGCTGGACGATTCGGCCGAGATGCACGTCCGTTTGATCGACTGCGTGGGCTATATTGTACCGAGCGCACTTGGCTATATCGAGGGCGATCAGCCCCGCATGGTCATGACCCCCTGGTTTGAGGAACCCATCCCCTTTCATATGGCGGCCGAGATCGGCACCCGCAAGGTCATTAACGAGCATTCGACCATCGGGTTACTCATCACCACCGACGGCAGCATCAGCGATATTCCGCGCACCGAGTATGAAGAGGCCGAGGAACGGGTGGTCGAAGAGCTGAAAAACATCAATAAGCCGTTTGTGATTTTGCTTAACTGCATGTATCCGGAATCGCCCGAAGCGACCGACATGGCGGCGCAGCTTTCTGAAAAATACGGCGTTCCGGTACAGCCGGTCAACTGTTTAGAGCTGACCGAGGACGACATCAAACGCATTTTATCCAGCATATTGTTTGAATTTCCCATTCGCGAGATCCAGGTCAACTTTCCGCGGTGGATCAATTCACTGCCGTTGGATCATTGGCTGCGCGCCGACCTGACCGACACCATTAAGCGCTCGGCGGGCGAGGTTCGTCACATTCGGGATGTCGTGAAATTTGAAAGCGCCTTTACCGGCAGCAGCAATGTGGAGAACGTCTCGGTGGTCAAGATCGACCTGGGCAGCGGCAGCGCCACGGTGATGATTGATATTTGTCAGCCCTTATTTTACAAGGTGTTGGCCGAAACCACAGGGCTGGTGATCCAAGATGAGCAGGAGCTGATGGAGGTCATCGGCGAGCTGGCGCAGATGAAAAAAGAGTATGTTAAGGTCAAGGATGCGCTGGATGAGGTTGAGGCCACCGGTTATGGCATTATTATGCCGGATATTGAGGATCTGACGCTCGAGGAGCCCGAGATCATGAAACAGGGCGGCCGTTACGGTGTGCGGCTGCGGGCGTCGGCGCCATCCATTCATTTAATGAAGGCTAACATCACCACCGAGGTCAGCCCCATTGTGGGCAGCGAAAAGCAGTCGGAGGATTTGGTGATGTACCTGCTCAGCGAGTTTGAGGAAAACCCGGAAAAAATTTGGGATTCCAATATTTTCGGCAAATCCCTGCACGAGCTGGTCAACGAAGGACTGCACACCAAGCTGGCGCGCATGCCGATGGACGCGCGTATGCGGGTGCAGGAGACCATCGAGCGGGTCATCAACGAAGGCTGCAACGGTTTGGTTTGCATTATTCTTTAATGCGGGGTGCAAGAAAGAAAATTTACACGATCCCTGCCGCCCTCTAAGAAGGGGTCAACGACGTCAAAAAACGCCAAGCTTCTTGTTGTGCAGAAGTTTGGCGTTTCTTTATTACGCATTACGCAGTCCGAATTACGATTTTTTTTTCACATTGGCTAAGGGGTTGGCGTCGACCGCTTGCTTGATCTGCCGGTTGGAAACATGGGTGTAAATTTGGGTGGTGCCGAGGTTCGCGTGGCCTAAAATATCCTTTAATACCCGAATGTCCACCTGCCCGTGTTGATACATCAAGGTGGCGGCGGTATGGCGCAGCTTGTGGGTCGAAAATCCCTGCCCTTCCAGCCCCGCTTTGGCCAGATTGGTCTTTACAATGTGCTGTACCGTTTTGGTGCTGATGCGGCGGTGGTTGCGGCTGATGAACAACGCGTCCTTTTCGGTGGCGGGCAGACCGTCGTGCGGGCGCACCTCCAAATAGCGTTGTAACGCATCCAAACAGGCTTGGTTCAGGTAGATCACCCGTTCCTTGTTGCCCTTGCCGGTCACGGTCATGGTGCCGTCGCCCGTAATATCCGATACATTCAGGCCGCAAAGCTCCGAAAGGCGCAGGCCGCAGTTTAAAAACAAGGTCAAAATGCAGGTGTCGCGCCGTTCGTTGACGCCGTCCACCGCGGCAAGCAGCTCCAGCGAATCCTCCAGCGTCAGGTGCTTGGGAAGCGCCTGCTTGACCTTGGGGGATTCCAGCAGCTCGGCGGGGTTGTGGTCGATCTGATGGGTCTGCGCCGATAAATAGTGAAAGAAAATGCGCAGGGTCGAGGTCTTGCGTGCGCGGGTGGCGGTGTTGTTTTGCAGTTCGTCCTTGCAGTAGACCATAAAGGCATACAGGTCGGAAATGGTCACCGACCGGACAAGCTCCAGATCGGCGGCGGCAATATCGATCTTTTGAAATTCGGTATCGGCCGGGACCTTGCCGCGCACCAAAAGCAAATAGCGGAAAAAGGTGCGCAGATCGATGTAATACCCCTCGACCGAGCGGGAGGATTTGCCGCGAATGGTTTCGTTATAAGTCAAAAAGTCCCGCAGAAAAGGGGGGCATTCATTCAAAACAGCCAGTTTCATCTTGCAACTCCGTGTGGAATATAGTATGATAAAAGAGGTGTATCGCACTTTTCAGCCTGTGGCCACTCTTTCATCGTGAGGTTTTTCACCCTTATGATAGCACAAAATGAAAAAAGATACAATCTTTCTTAAAAAAATCTTAAAAGAACCGCGTCTTTTATCTTAAAACATTTTTTGGTAAACTATGAAACAGACTGAGGGAAAGGGATATATGGAGGAGAAACATGTGGTCAACATTTTAATTTGCGACGACGAACGGGACATTGTTGCGGCGCTGAAAATTTATTTGGAGGCCGAGGGTTACCACACGGCGGTTGCCTACAACGGCAGCGAGGCGGTACAGGTCCTAACCGAAAACCCGGATATTCAGTTGGTTTTAATGGATATTATGATGCCGGTGATGGACGGCATTACCGCCATGCTGAAAATTCGGGAGCAAAGCAACATTCCCGTGATTTTGCTGACCGCCAAAGGGGAAGACAGCGATAAAATTCTGGGGCTCAACATCGGGGCGGACGACTACATTACCAAGCCCTTTAATCCGGTCGAGGTCATTGCACGGGTGCGTTCACAGCTGCGCCGTTACATGACGCTGGGCGGCGGCAAGGAGCCCGAAAAAGATGTGATGACGGCGGGCGGCGTGGTGCTGGACGACCGTAAAAAGCAGGTCACGGTAGACGGCGATCCGGTGGCGCTGACCCCGACCGAATATGAAATTTTAAAGCTTCTCATGCAGCATAAGGGAACGGTGCTTTCCCCCAAGGCCATTTATGAAAATGTGTGGGGCGGCAACCCTTACGGCGCTGAAAGCACAGTGGCGGTACATATTCGCCACCTGCGCGAAAAGATCGAGATCGACCCGGCCGAGCCGCGTTATGTCAAGGTGGTTTGGGCGCGCGGCTACACCTTTGAAGGGTGATCAGTCGAAAGGCTGACAATACTTTGTGCCGACGGCACGGAAAGGAACGGCCATCCAAATGAAACGAATATTCAGCAATTTAGGCGTAAAGATCTTGGCCATCACGGCGTCGTACCTGCTTGCGGTGGTCGCTGCGGCCGCGGTGGTGGCCGGAGTGGTTATGGTCGAAGGCGGGTATTATACCGGCACCGAGGAGGAAGTACTGCAAACCGCCTTTCGGGAAACGGCCTACAATCAGCTTTACAGCGTGCGCTCTAATTGGCAGAACGACACCCTTTGGCGGTATGACGACAGCGGGAACGCCTACACCATCACCGATAAAAAAAGCGGCGAGGTGCTGGCTAATAATTACAACGAGCAGGATTATCTGGTTACCGTATCTGATAATTTCATCTTGTATGAGCACGACGGCGAAACCTTTTGGGACGACGACGAACAATACGACGAGTATTATTACGCCGATTACGACGGCGACTATGAGCTTGAGAGCGGCGACCCCGCAAACGGCCGGGTGATTTGCGTGCGGGTATATATTATGGAAAAGAGCGAGACCTACCGTCTGCGCGAAACGCTGACCCGCACGCTTTATAAGAATCGTCACGCCATCATTGTGTACGGTTTGCTGGCCATCACCCTTTGGGCGGTTTGTCTGATTTTTTTGCTTTGCGCGGTTTCCCACCGAAGGGACGGCACGCTGGCGCTTAACCACCTGGATCGCGTTCCGCTGGACTTCATTTTGGCGGGCGTATTGCTTGCCGTCATTGTCAATGCGTATCTTTGGGACATCGCCGAAGGCGTTATGGAACCGGCGCTGCTGTTATCGGTCGATTATTTTGTGGGGCTCGCCGTGCTGCTGACCTTTGCGGCGCGCATCAAAAACAATTCTTTTTTTCAGAATACCCTGCTGGTTCGGTTTTGTAAAAGGCTTTTCAGCTTTTTAAAATACCTGTTCGAAAATGCCTCGTTGATCAAAAAAATGGCGATCCTGCTGGTGGGCTTTACGGCGGTAGGGTTGTTGACGGCTTTTCTGGCGATTCTGTTTTCAGAGCTGTTTTATTCGTATCTGCCGGCTGTTATCATCGCGCTGTTCTTTTTGGTTTGTTTTTACGCGCTTGTGCTTTACCTGACTGCCACCCTGCAAAGGCTGAAAAAAGGCGGCGAGCGCATTGCCTCGGGCGATTTGGATTTTAAAATCGATACCGCCATGATGTTCGGTGAGCTTAAGGAATTTGCCAACAGTTTAAACAACATCAACCGGGGTTTGCAAAACGCCGTGAACGACCGCTTAAAAAGCGAACGGTTTAAGACCGAGCTGATTACCAATGTTTCGCATGATATCAAAACGCCGTTGACCTCGATCATCAATTATGTGGATTTGATCAAAAAGGAAAATCCCGATAACGAAAATGTCCGCCAGTATATCGAGGTGCTGGATCGCCAGTCCGGCAGACTGAAAAAGCTGATCGACGACCTCATAGAAGCGTCAAAAATTTCAACCGGCAACCTGCCGATGCACTTCACCGAATGTGAAGTGGGGGTTTTGCTTTCACAAACGGTGGGCGAATTTGACGAACGGCTGGAGGCGG
>CAJOQU010000129.1 GCA_905236975.1 uncultured Clostridia bacterium | reverse complement strand
CAAAGATCGGCGGCGGTCAAGGGGTGATCCTCCCCGCTTTCTTCACGCAAAAATTTCAACACATAAAGCAGTCTCAGCTTTTGGCCGTATTGGTTTGCCATTCGGCGACCCTCGCTTTCAATTCCTCGGGCGACATCATATAGCGCAAAACATCCAGCATGGCGGCGGATGAAAGGTCGGGCGGAAGCCCTAAAAAGCTCAAAAATGCCCGCCGTGCCCCGGCACTGTTTTCGCGGCCGGAAAGTCCCAAAAGGTAAAGATCGTTTTTGGTGATACGCGGGCGCTCCTCCCCATCCGCAAAATCCAACACGCCGCTTTGCCTGAGTGCTTGTTCAATGCAGTCTTTCGACATGCCCTCCACACCCAAAAAGCCCTCTTTCGAGGGCTTGGTTTTGCGTTTTTCCACACCTTTTAACTGCGGCACATAAACCGGAATGATACGCGCATCACCCACAATGTTTTTCAAATGAGCGCGAATAACGCTGCCCGCCTTGTCGCTGTCAGTCATGACGATCAGGCCGTTTTGACGAGCCAATGATCGAATCAGCGCCCTCTTTTCTTTATCTTTAAAAATGCCGAACCCGTTAGTGGGGATAATGAGGGCGTCGACCACGTTTTCAAGGGTGATCTTATCATACTTGCCTTCCACAATGACAGGCATGTTCAATTTGATCAATTCATTCACCCCGAAATTCAAAAAACGACTCTAAAAATAAAAGCAGTTGTTATATTTGAGCGGCAGGCCTTCGGCGTATAAATGGGAGGTGTCGGAAAGCGTCACAACCTCTGGAAAAGCAAATCCGCCCTCGTCGTGCATTTCCAGCACCGTAATGCCCGTATGCGTAAAATTGAAACGGGATGAAAACACCGGGTACGGAATACGCAGCACGGTGCTTAAAAAGCACATGCCAAAGCCTTGATGCGCAAACAGCGCGACCCGCTCGGGAGCAGGCTTTATGACGCGATAAACGTTTTCCTGCGGGGTATAATCAAAGCCAAGTTCCCGAAATAAATCAAAAGCATTTTTTTCATAATAAGCGACGCCCTCGCCAAACAGGTGCCCGGCAAAAGCCGGAGCGTTATACCAATCCGGGCAGGCGTGCTCAGGCTTTAGCGACTCGCGCCGGTAAACAGGGTCTGCAAAAAACCAACGATTGTCGTTCGCAAAATAATGCCAAGCGTGGCCTTCGTTACACCAATCCAGCACCGTTGGTTTCAATTTCAATACCTCGCAGGTCGGCTCCGCCGTTTGCTGTGCACGGTTAGAACTGGAAACATATACCCGATCAAGCCCGTGCAAAGCCAGTCTTTTAGCAACCGCTTCTGCCTGACGATGACCAAGCGGGGTCAACTGATCCGGATTATAGATCGGGTCGCCGTGGCGAATCAAATAAAAAAGCATACTTATTACCTCACTAACATAATAAGGCGGACGATCAACTGCTCTAAAACAATGCGTTCGTTGCCGCCAAAAGATTTTAATTGTTTGTCCGCATCGATCAAAAGATCAAAACTGCGGCTCAGCGCCGAAAAGTCCATTCGACGCAGATTCTGCGCCGCGCGCTCCAGCACAAATTCCCTGCCCCTGTAACCGAATGTTTGTGCCGCCTCGGACAGCGGTTTACCGCAGCTTTTGCAAACATAAACCCGGTACAGATCGGTATAGACCGCCGAGACGGTATAAAAAATGACCATTGGCTCAATGCGCATGAAGTACAGCTCGTCCAGCATTTTCATGGCGCCCTCGGGATTGCGGGCAAAAATCATTTTAGAAAGATCATAGATGGAGGCCTCGACCGTTTTCACGCAGACCAAATCCACTTCGGTTTTGGTGATCGTTCCGCCGGGACGGTAATGGCAAAGCTTATCAAGCTCGTTCACCAAAGTATGGATATCTTCCCCCGCGGTTTCCACCAAATATTTGGCCGCCGACGGCTCCATGGTACAGCCGCGCCGCGCCGCGCCGTCAACCAGCATTTTGGCCAGCTCCGCCGCACGGCGATGATCGCACTGAACCACCGCTCCCCCGTTTTTTTCGGCGGCTGTTACCAATTTTTTAAACTTGGTATTTTTTTTCGGGTCAATTTCAATACTGTCAAACCACACCACCAAAACTGACGTATCGCAAGCCTCGCCGAACAAAGCGCACAGCTTATCAAAATCCGACTTGGCGCAATGTTCAAAATCGTAATCACACAGTACCACGCATTTTTGATCGGCCAGCATTGGCAATTGGGAGAGGGCGTCATACACCTCTTGCAGGTCACAGTCGCCATCAAAAGCGGCATAGTTGAACACGTCGTCCTGATCGACCGTGCGTTTGACGATCTTCTCGACCGCCTGCTTTTTTAAATAGCCGTCGTTGCCGAAGAGCAAGGTAACCGGCGGCACGCCTGCGCTCGCAAAATTTTTCTTGAACTGTTCTTCTGAAAGGATGCTCATTCTTTCTCCCGCCTTGTGTGTACGTCAAGCTGATTATAGGGAACCGCCACCTTGTGCTGTTCCAACACCTCTAACACCACATGCAGACAATCGCGCCGCACCTTAAGCATAAACTGATTATCCACACATTGAACCGAGAATAAATACCGGATCGCAGAATCCGCAAGCTCGTTGACCCCAAGGTAAGAAGTACTCTTTACCAAATCGTTATTTTGACAGGCCGCCGTAATTTCGTTCATAATGGCCTCAGCGTCGCCAAGCTTCAGCTCGTAGGGCAGCGGCACGTTGATGTAGATCATATCCGACAACAACTGCATCTCTTTAATAGCGCGGTTGGGAATGGATAAAATATGATTGGTTCTCAACTCACGAATTTTGGTGGTTTTCAAACCCAGCTCCAACACCTTGCCCTCGGTGCCGTTATAGGACACCATGTCACCCACGCGGAAATACTCGTCTGAAATAATACTGAATCCACGGATAATATCCTGCAACGCGTCCTGCACAGCAAGCCCCAGCACAACGCTGACGATTCCAATCCCCGCTACAACAGAAGTAACGTTCACGTCATTGACCTGCAAAAGCAACAGCACCGTCAAGACCAAAATCGTATATTTCACAATGCTGATAGTCAAGCGCAGGTAAGTTTCGCCTTTGTTCGTTTTCATCAGGCGGCTTTTACGGGCGCGCCGCAAAAGCAGAAAAGAGACAAATTTATAAATGAGCGCCCCCGCCGCGACGACCAGCACCGAGCGAACCAAATTATTTGAGAAAATTTTAATCAAGATATCCAGCACTGTTTTCAAGCAATTACCCCCATCATACATTTGTGCCGCTATTGCGAAAGTGAAATGGGCAGTTGTTGATCCTGCCGGTTTATGGGATCGAGCGCAACGGTATTATATTTACGGATGTTTTTCGGTTGTCGCAACGACGAAAACCGCCCGGATGAACGTACCATCATGGACAAAGATTATCTTACCATATTTTGTCGGTCTTTGCAAGCACAAAACGCCGGAAATGACAAAAAATT
>CAJOQU010000128.1 GCA_905236975.1 uncultured Clostridia bacterium | reverse complement strand
CCGGCTGTTATGGTGGCCTTGCTGGAAGGCATGGGAGCGGACGCGATCGGTGTGAATTGCTCGTTTGGTCCCGATAAGCTGGCGCCCGTTGTGCAGGAATATTTACAGTTTGCCTCAATTCCCGTGCTGTTAAAGCCCAACGCGGGTCTGCCCCGCAGCGAAAACGGCAAAACGGTTTACGACATCCCGCCCGCGGCGTTTGCCCAAACGGTGGCCGAACTTGTGAAAAGCGGGGTGCGCATAGCAGGCGGATGCTGCGGCACCACACCGGCCTACATTGCGGCGTTAAAAGAAAAACTGACCGGGTTATCCCCCCTTGCGATCACGCCGAAGGAGCGAACGGTGGTTACCTCTTACGCCAAGGCGGTCGCATTTGGGAAAGACCCCATTTTGATCGGTGAACGCATCAATCCTACCGGAAAAAAGCGTTTTGCGCAGTTTCTGCGGGATAACGATATCAACGCCGTGCTGAACGAAGGCATCCGCCAGCAAGAGGCGGGCGCGGCGATTTTGGACGTGAATGTCGGCCTGCCGGAGCTTGATGAGCCCGCTGTGCTTGAACGGGTGGTTTGCGCGCTGCAAACCGTGACCGATCTGCCGTTACAGATCGATACCTCGTCCCCCGTTGCCATGGAACGCGCTATGCGCCGCTATAACGGCAAACCGCTCATCAATTCGGTGAACGGCAAGGAGGAAAGCATGCGGACGGTCTTTCCGCTGGTCAAAAAATACGGCGGCAGCGTCATTGCGTTAACGTTAGATGAAAACGGTATTCCCGAAACGGTAGAGGAAAGGGTCGCCATCGCCGGGCGCATCATTCAAACCGCTAAGCAGTACGGCATTGAAAAAAATGACTTGATCTTTGATACCCTGGTTATGGCGGTCAGCGCCGCACCTGATGCAGCCAAAGTGACTCTGGCTTCCATGAGCGCCATTCGAAAAACCTTTGGCGTGCACACGTCGCTTGGCGTTTCCAATGTTTCGTTCGGCCTTCCCTCGCGGGAGACGGTCAACGCCGCTTTTTTTGCCGCGGCTTTGCAAAACGGTCTTTCGGCTGCCATTATGAATCCCTTTTCCGAAGGAATGATGAAGGCTTATTACGCCGCCCGTGTTCTAATGGGAACCGACGAAAACTGCGCGGATTATCTTGCTTTTGCGGCGCGTTTTGAAGAACAGGCGGGGAAGACCGCCCCCAAAACCGAAACGGTCGGCACACTGTCGGACGCGGTCGTCAAGGGCTTAAAAGATCATGCGGCGGCGCTGACGCTTGAGAAACTGAAGACGGAAGACGGCTTGACCTTGGTAAACGAGCAGATCATCCCGGCGCTGGATACCGTAGGGCGCGATTACGAAAGCGGCAAGGCTTATCTGCCTCAACTGCTCATGAGCGCCGAGGCCGCGAAGGCCGCCTTTGAACAAATTAAACAGCACATGCAAAATGAAAGCCGGCAGAGCGCGAAATGTCGCTTTGTGATTGCCACGGTCAAAGGGGATATCCATGATATCGGTAAAAACATTGTGAAGCTGCTGCTTGAAAATTACGGTTTTGAGGTGACCGACTTGGGAAAGGACGTTCCGCCTGAAACCGTGGTTGAAACGGTCAAACGTCTGCACGCGCCGTTGGCGGGCTTGAGCGCCTTAATGACCACCACCGTACCCGCTATGGAGGAAACCGTACAGCTTTTAAAAAGGGAAGCTCCTTTTTGCAAAACGGTGGTCGGCGGCGCGGTGTTGACGCAGGAATACGCCAATCAAATCGGCGCGGATCAATACGCGAAGGACGCCATGGAGACCGTGCGTTATGCGGAAAAAATTTGGAAGGAGCTTGAAAAACAAAATGGATAACAAGCAATTGGCTCTGCAAAAACATGAGGAATGGCAGGGAAAGATCGAAGTGACCGCCCGCACAACGGTGAAATCGGCCGAAGATCTGTCGCTGGCGTACACGCCCGGCGTGGCGCAGCCGTGCCTGGAAATACAAAAGGACTATAACAAATCCTTCACCCTGACCAGGCGTTGGAACCTGATCGGCGTGATAACCGACGGCTCGGCCGTTCTGGGGCTTGGCGATATCGGTCCCGAGGCCGGCATGCCGGTCATGGAAGGCAAGTGCGTTCTGTTTAAGGAATTTGCGGGGGTAGACGCTTTTCCGCTTTGCATCCGTTCGCATGATGTGGATGAGATCGTCGATACCGTCTACCGCATTTCCGGGTCGTTTGGCGGCATCAATTTAGAGGATATCGCCGCCCCCCGCTGTTTTGAAATTGAACGGAAGCTAAAAGAAAAGTGCGATATCCCGGTTTTTCACGATGATCAGCACGGCACGGCTATTGTGGTGGCCGCCGCTATGCTCAACGCCCTGCGGTTGGTCGGCAAGCCGATCGGTCAGATCAAATGCGTTATCAACGGCGCGGGTGCGGCCGGCACCGCTATTGGCGAGCATTTGTTGAAATTAGGGGTCAAAAACCTGATCATGTGCGACAAGTTCGGCGCGATCGCCAAGGGCATGGCGGGATTATCCGCCGCGCACAGCCGTCTTGCGGAGATCACCAATCCAAACGGCGAAGAAGGCTCATTAGCGCAGGTGCTGAAAGGCGCGGATGTATTCATCGGGGTCTCGGCTCCCGGTGTCGTCACGCCTGAAATGGTCGCCGCTATGGCCGAAAAGTCGATCGTATTTGCCATGGCCAACCCCGTTCCCGAAATTATGCCGGACGAGGCAAAACAAGGCGGCGCTTATGTGGTGGGCACCGGGCGGTCGGATTTTCCGAATCAAATCAACAATGTATTGGCTTTTCCGGGAATTTTCCGCGGTGCGCTGGATGTTCGCGCCTCTGATATCAACGACCAAATGAAAATGGCGGCGTCTTATGCCATTGCCGAACTGGTAACAGAGGACGAGCTTTCGGCCGATTATATTCTGCCAAAGGCTTTTGACCCGCGTATTGCCCAAACCGTGGCCAAAGCTGTGGCTAAGGCCGCTGCCGAAAGCGGCGTGGCACGCATTTGATTTTGCAAACAAAATAAAAGGAATCCAATGAAACGACCGAAGTGATCAAGCGCTTTTCGGTCGTTTTTGTCATGCTCGCTGTTTCGGTCGCATAAGATGGAAAGGGGGAGTGCGGTATGCATACAGTGATCTATAACCGAAGCGCGGCGGTGGCTTATGCGCGCAAGTGGGCGCTTTTGCGCAATCCGGCATATTACGATTTTGAAAGTTTGGGCGGCGACTGCACCAACTTTGCCTCACAATGCCTTTACGCGGGCGCGGGGGTCATGAATTTTACGCCGGTCACCGGCTGGTATTACCGTTCTTCGTTTGATCGTTCGGCTTCGTGGACCGGGGTGGAATACCTTTATAACTTTTTAGTGAATAATCAGTCGGTAGGTCCTTATGCACGCATTGTCCCGCAAGAGGCGGCGCAGCCCGGGGATCTTGTGCAGTTGGGCGACAGCAACGGTCGGTTTTATCATTCGCCGGTCATTGTGGCTGTGCGACCGACTGTTTTGGTTGCAGCGCACACCTTTGACGCACTTGACCGTCCGCTTGCGACTTATGTTTACCACACGGCGCGGTTTTTGCATATTGAAGGTGTGAGAAAATGGTGACGTTTGCTTAAAAAAGGCTGCCTCACAAGCGTACTTTACGCTCGTGCGACAGCCCCTTTGCAATGGCGTATTTTTAATCGAAAAATGCGTCGTGAACGGCCTTAACGGCACGGTCGGCGTTTTCGGAATCGATCAGCACCGAAATCTTGATTTCACTGGTTGAAATCATATGAATGTTAATACTTGCATCAAACAGCGCCTCGAACATTTTGGAGGCAACGCCGGGGTGGCTTTCCATCCCCGCGCCCACGACCGAGATCTTAGCCACCGATTCGTCGATCGTAAGGTCTTTATATTTCAGAAAATCCTTCATGCTGCTTAAAGCCTCTACAGCGGTTTTTCCCATATCCTTCGGGACGGTAAAGGTGATGTCCTTTGTGCCGTCGCGGCCGACCGATTGCAGAATAATGTCTACATTGATCTCAAACTGTGCCAGCTTATTGAACAGCTTAAAGGCTGTACCGGGTTTGTCGGCAAGACCGACTACCGAAATGCAGGCAACGTTGGTATCCTTCGCAACGCCTCTGATGAGTGTTTTTTCCATGTTTACCGTCTCCTTTACGATCGTGCCGGGCTTGTTTTCAAGGCTTGAAAGCACCTCAAGCTCCACGTTGTATTTTTTTGCCATTTCTACCGAGCGGTTGTTCAGCACCTGCGCACCCAAGGTGGCAAGCTCCAACATCTCGTCGTATGTTATTTCATCCATTTTACGGGCGTTATCCACCTTGCGGGGATCGGCGGTATACACGCCGTCCACATCGGTGTAGATTTGGCAAACATCCGCCTTCATGGCCGCCGCAATGGCAACGGCGCTGGTGTCGGAGCCGCCGCGGCCGAGCGTGGTGATATCGTCGTATTTATTGATTCCCTGAAAGCCCGCCACAATGACGATATTGCGCTTGGCGATCTCGTTCCGAATGCGCTCGGTGTTGACGCGCTTGATCCGTGCGATGCCATGGTGGGAATCGGTCTCGAATCCGGCCTGCCAGCCTAAAAGCGACAGGGCGGGAAGTCCCATTTTTTCCAGCGCCATGGCAAGCAGGGCAATGGAAATTTGTTCCCCTGCGGCCAACAGCATGTCAAGCTCGCGCTTGGAGGAACCGTCGGGATTGATCTCGTTCGCTTTTTCAATCAGATCATCGGTGGTGTCGCCCTGGGCCGAGACCACCACGACCACGTTGTTGCCTTTTTTATAATCTTCTGCAATGATACTCGCCACATGGAGTACCCTTTCGGCGTTCGCGACCGACGAACCACCGAATTTCTTTACAATGAGTGCCATGAAAAGAAACCCCCTGAGTTATAACATGGTATGAAGAATCTTGACTTCGCCGTAGGCGCGCAAGGCCTCGGCTTTGCGGTTGATTTCGCTTTCCGGCTGGGGATCGGTCAGCAGCAGGATTTCGCCGCGATCCTCATTTTTAACAAAACAACTGTTGCCGAAAAGGGTTTTGACCTCTTGTGTCGGCGCGCTGAGCTCCTTTGAGCAAAGGCGAATAAAAAACCGTTGCGGCTGATCGTTTTGGTTGTCAACATAATCGGCCACGCCGTCTTCCCAGTCTAAATATTTGCGGGCGTTCAGGTGCTTGATGCAGTCCAGCATGTCGGCCACCACGGCGCTGGCGGTGGCCTCTTTCCCCGCGCCTTTGCCGTAAAACATCACGTCGCCGGTTTGGTCGCCCGTAATGAAAATGGCGTTGAACACACCGTTTACGCCGGATAAAATATGGTCGCGGCTGACAAGGGTGGGGCGCACGGTTGCGGTGATTTTGCCGCCCGGCAGCTTTTTGGCGTGACCGATCAACTTAATGACGCAGCCAAAGGCGTCGGCCGCCTCCATGTCTTCAAGCGTAATATCGGTAATGCCCTCGGTCTTAACTTGATCGGGGTACACATGTTTACCAAAGGCCAACGCCGCTAAAATACAGATTTTGCGGCAGGCATCGTGGCCTTCAATGTCGGCCGTGGGATCCTTTTCGGCATAGCCCTTTTCGCCCGCTAATTTCAGCGCGGAGGCGAAATCCATATTATCCACTATCATTTTATTTAAAATGTAGTTGGTGGTTCCGTTTAAAATGCCGGAAATCTCGGTGATCTCATTGGCGGCGAGGCATTGCACCATGGGGCGCAATACCGGGATGCCGCCGCCTACGCTGGCCTCAAACAGGAAATTCACGTTCTTTTCCTTTGCAATGCGAATCAGCTCAGCGCCTTTGACGGCCACCAGTTCTTTGTTGGAGGTCACCACGCTTTTGCCGGCCAGCAAACAGCGTTTTACAAAATCATAGGCGGGATTCACGCCGCCCATGACCTCGGCTACCACTTTGACCTCGTCATCCTGCAAAATGATGTTGAAGTCTTTGATGAACTTATCGCTGTAGGGAAGGTCGTCAAAGTCCCTCAGGTCTAAAATATATTTCACGTTCACGGGCGTTTTTACGCTTTTTTCCATGCGGTCGGGGTGAAAAATCAAAATTTCCGCCACACCGCTGCCTACCACGCCGTGACCCATAATCGCAACGTTGATCATGGTTTGCCTCCTTCAATAATTTTAATCGATATCACGCCGTCTACCAAGTGCAGCCGCTCCAACAGTTGTTCCGGCGCGGTGCCGGTGTTGACGCTGAGCGATACGTTGGCTAAACCGTTTTCCGGCAGCCCTTGGGATAGGGTGATAATGTTGGCGCCGCAATCGCACAGTGCGGCAGTCAGCGCCGAAAAAACGCCCGCCCGATCCGACAGCACGGCATTCAGGTTGATAACATCACCGCCGCCGTAGGAATATTTAAAAACAAAATCCTTATACTTATAAAAGGCGCTGCGCGAAATCCCCGCCATTTTGGCGGCTGCGGCCGCGCTGGACGCTTTGCCCGAGGCCAGCAGATCTTTGGCCAAAACCACGCCTGCAAACACCGGCGGCAACACGTTGCTGTGTACCAAAAGAAGTTGGTTTTCTTCCATAGCTGTCCTCCATACGCGAACGATTGTATTTCATTATAATACATATTTTTTTCAAAAGCAACAAAAAAACACATCTTTTTCAAGAACCGTCGATCTTCATAAATTTTATCAAACGGGAGGGAACCTCTTTGGAGGAACAAGCAAGAGTAAAATTTATCCTCAATACGGTTTATTATTTGATCGTTTTAGGCGGCATATGGCTGATTTGTCGATTTGCGTTTCGCTATTTGGCGCCGTTTTTGGTGGGGGCGGTCATTGCTTTTTTGGTGCAGAAACCGGCGAAAATGCTTTCGGACAAAACCAAACTGAAGCGAGAGGTCGCAGCGGGGATCCTGGCGGTGTTGATCTTTTTGCTGACCGTGGCGGCGGTTGTTTTTTTGGGGGTTAAGTTGATTGGCGCGGCGGGCGGCCTTGCGGCCGATTTGTCAAAAAAAGCACCGGAAATCACAAAATATTTAAGAGGGATGAAAACCCAAATACAGCAAACCTTTCAAAAGCTTCCGAAACCGCTGCTTTCCGCGACGGACAAGTTCTATGATAACGCGGTGGACCGTTCGCTTTCGGCCTTGACATCGGCCGTTTCTTCAGCGGCGGGGAGTTTTGCGACCCATCTGCCCCTGTTCTTATTGAGCAGTGTGGTGGCGCTGGTCTCAAGTTGTTACATGGCGACTGATTTTGTGGGACTTGCCGGGTTTGTTAAGGGAGTCATCGGCGGCAGAGTCTACGATAATTTGCTCAAGATCAAGGAGATCGTGGTGGGCAGCGTTTGGAAATTTATGAAGGGATTTGCCGTCATCATGCTCATCAATTTTGTGCTGTTAAGCGTCGGCTTTTTGGTCTTAAAGGTGAAATACGCCTTTTTGCTGGCGGCGTTGGTGGCGCTGGCTGATGTTCTGCCGGTGATCGGCACCGGCACGGTGCTGATTCCGTGGGGAATCGTGTGTATTGTGTTTTCCGATTATTACCGCGGCGTGGGGCTGCTGGTGCTGTATGCCGTGGCGGTATTGGTACGGAACTTTGCAGAGCCCAGGGTCATCGGACGGCAGATCGGTATTGCACCGCTGTTTACCTTGATTGCCATGTTTATCGGACTGAAATTGTTCGGGGTGGCGGGGGTCGTGCTTTGCCCGCTGGTACTGCTGGTGGTGATCGAGTATTACAAACGGCAGATGAAAAATGAGGAAGAACCGGTCTCATAACGGGTTTTCGGTTTATCGGCGCACAAGCTGTTTGTCGATTGTTTAACTGTCATTCCTTCTTTTTCTGCATAGGATGAAATAGGCTTACTTGTTGAGCCCAGGAACCTCTATGGAGTGAAAAGAAAATGAATCAGTATGTTATCTCTACGGGGACGGTCACCTACGCCATCAAAGGGCGTGATTTGCTTAAACGCAAGGGTTACCCGGCCAAAGTGGTTCGCAATTCATCGAGCGCGGGCTGTGGTTACGGCATTGTGTTCAGCGGTGACAAAAATGATGCGGAACGTCTGCTGCGTGCGGCAGGCGTAAAAATAATTGACATCAAAGAACAATAAGTACGGCTGTCTTGCCCGATTTTTATTAGGCAAGACGGCCTTTTCGCATTTTTTTATTGCAGGAGGTGTAGATTTTGATTTATCTTGACAACGCGGCCACAACCGGCCGCAAGCCGCCGTCTGTCATACGGGCGGTAGAAAGCGGGCTGCGGTATTATTCGGCCAATCCGGGCAGGGGCGGGCATGCGCCTGCCATGGCGGCCTCGGTCAAATTATATGCCGCTCGCGAAAAAGCGGCGGCTTTTTTCGGTGCATCGGGAGCGGAAAATGTGGTTTTTACATTAAACTGTACCCATAGCATCAATTGCGTCATTAAGGGGGTCACAAAACCGGGCGACCGGGTGGTAACCAGCACGCTTGAACACAACGCGGTCATGCGGCCGCTGATAAAAAGCGGGGTGACGGTTGACGCGGCGCCGGTTTCGTTGACCGATGATGAACAGACCCTGCGTGAATTCGAAACCCGCATTACAGACGACACCAAGCTTGTGATTTGTACAGCCGCGTCCAATGTGTTCGGCAAAATATTGCCTTTGACCGAAATTGGCCGCCTTTGCCGTAACCGTGGCGTGCGGTTTGCGGTGGATGCCGCCCAGTTGGCCGGCGTGATGCCGATCAATATGCAGACCATGGGGATTGATTATTTGTGCGTGGCGCCCCATAAAGGACTTTACGCACCGATGGGTATTGGCATGCTGATTTGCGAAAAGCCAATCGAAAACACCTTGTTAGAGGGCGGAACCGGCGTTAATTCGTTGGAGTTGACCCAGCCTGACAGCATGCCCGAACGGTTGGAAAGCGGCACCGTGGGCCTGCCGTTGGCTATGGGTACCGCGGCGGGAATCGACTATGTAAACCATATTGGTATCCACAAGCTGTATGAGCATGAAATGCATTTATGCAGGTTTTTGTACCATGAATTAAAAAAGCTGCCGTTTGTCCGTCTTTATGCGCCTGCGCCCGCGTCCGGTCAGTTTGCGCCGGTGGTTTCGTTCAATATCAAGGATCAGAAAAGCGAAGCGGTCGCCCGGTTTTTGGGTGAAAAAGGGATTGCCGTGCGGGGCGGTTTTCATTGTGCGCCGGCGGCGCACCGAGCGGTCGGAACGCTCGCAGACGGAACGGTGCGGGTGTCGGTTGCGGCCTTTAACACAACCGACGACATCAAAGCACTCGTTATGGCGGTCAAAAAAGCGAAAAATTTATAAAAAATTTTAAAATAATTGATTTTAGCTATTGAACGGTAAAAAGGGATATGGTAAAATAATAATACTTAGAAAGGTAAAAGAAGGGATGTTGAGCGTGGGCAGCATTTGGAACGCGATCTATGCGTTTTTTAATCAAATTGTATACGCTGTCGCCAGCATGAGGATACCGTTTGATATCATCGATATCCTGATCGTGGCGTATATTATTTATAAAGCCATCAACTTTATGAGTGAAACCAGAGCCGGCCAACTTGCCAAGGGTCTGCTTCTGCTGTTCGTGGTCTATTTCATCGCTAATTGGTGGAATTTGACGACCATGAAATGGCTGCTGTCGCGTTTTGTGGATTATATCATCATTGCTATTGCCATCATTTTTCAGCCGGAACTGCGCCGCTTGCTTGAGCATATGGGGCATTCCCGCCTGATGGGCGGCAGTCATGTGGCCGTGAATGAGCCGATTTTGAATTGTATTGACAAGGTCAGCCGCGCCGCCGGCAACATGCAGGAAAGTAAAACCGGCGCTCTGATCGTGTTCGAACGCTCAACTCAACTTGGCGAGATCATCGACACCGGCACGGTGATTGACGCCGCGCCTTCGGTGCAAATGGTCAATAACGTCTTTTTCCCGAAATCGCCGCTGCACGACGGCGCCTTGATTATTCGGGACGGCAAGTTGTACGCCGCCGGTTGTATTTTGCCCTTGACCCAGCGGGAAGATATTAACTCCCAGCTTGGTACCCGCCATCGAGCGGCGATCGGCATGACCGAAAATTCCGACGCGGTGGTGTTGGTCGTTTCGGAGGAGACGGGCATTATTTCGATTGTGGTTAACGGCGAGATCCGGCGCGGCTACAATGCCATTTCGTCTGCCGAAGAATTAAAAGCACTGTTGTTACAACCGGATAAACAGAATAAAGGCTTTTTCAGCCGCTTTGGATTTTTAAAGAAAAAGGAAGGAAAGGAAGCGAAAAACAATGACATGGAAAAGTAGTTTTCCCGGTAGGTTTTCGCTCAGAAAATTACTTGGCAACAAACGCGTTACCATTCCTTTTTCGCTTGTGGTGGCTTTTGCGTTATGGCTGGCCATCATGATCGGTCAAAACCCCGATATTGAACGCACCTTTACCGATATTTCGATTAACATCAACCTGGAAAACACCTATGTATCCGAAAACGGGATGGAGATCATCGGTGATTTGTCCAATCAAAAGTTTACGGTCACCGTTGGCGGGCCGAGCTATGTGGTCAGCGCTTTAAAAACCACCGATTTTTATGTTTACGCTTCGGCGGCGGCCATTAACGAGCCGGGTGAGTACCAATTAGAGGTCACGGGAGCCAAAAACACCGCTTTGACCGATTATGACATTGTCAGCATTACCCCTTCTACGGTGACGGTGTTTTTTGATTATGTTGAAACCAAGGAATTCACCATTAAAGCCGTGGCCGAGGGCGCCACTGCCGAAGAAGGGCTGATTGCTGAAACGGCGATGGTCAGCGGCACCGAAAGTGATACCATCACCATCAAAGGACCGCGTACGATCGTCAACAAGATCGATTCGGTGGTGGCCTATGCTCAGGTCAACGAAACCTTGTCTGCCAGCACCACCTTTGATGCGGCTATCCGGCTTTATGACGCCGATGAAAAGGAGATTGAGCAGACCGATCTGACTTTAAGCGCCACGGCGGTGCAGGTCACGGTACCCATCTCCAAGCGGGTGACAGTGCCGGTCAAGGCGGATTTCACCAACCTGCCCTCCGGTTTTAAAACGAGCAGTATTTCTTACAGCATTGACCATGATTCGGTTACCGTAATCGGCACACCCGCCGCGATCGATGAGATCACGAAGGTCACGCTGTCGCCTATCGATATCACCAATATCTCCACTTCGTCAGCCAGTTTTGAAGTTTCAGCCAAGTTGCCTGACGGCGTGCGGCTGCTCGATTCAATCGATACCTTCACGGTCACGGTCGATCTATCCGCTTACAGCGAGAAGACCTTTACGGTGGAAAATATTCGCTTTACCAATCTGCCGTCCGGGCTTGCCGCAACGAGCGACAGTGTCATTAAAAATGTGAAAATTTGCGGTCCGACCGAGGTGCTGAAAAAACTGACCGGCGACATGCTCTTTGCCGAGGTCAACTTGACCGATAAGGTCGCGGGTGAGCACACGGTCGAGGTTTCGGTTAAATCAAGTGAGTATCACAACATCTGGCAGGTCGGCTCATACAGTATTGCCGTGAAAATTGAATAATGAAACCGGCAGAAGCTGAACAAGCCACAGCGTGTGGGATTCCTGTTATCTTCACCAAAATCATCACCCTGCATACAATATAGCAGGGTGATGAATATGAAATACGTCTTATTGCTGGTTTTGTTGATCTTTGCCATGATGGGATTGGCCGAGTTCATGCATGGACTCAAATTGAAGTTACATGTACCGAAAGGGCGTGCGGCCACCTATTCGGTGCTGGTATTGGGCGGCGCTTGCCCCGAACAGCAGATCGCCTACGCGGCGGAACAGCAACGGTGGCTCGGCCATGCGTATGCCGACCGAGTCGTCGCGTTGGATGATGCGCTGACCGGCGAACAACGATCGCGCTGTTCTGCGATTGCCGAGCGTGAACAGGTCGTGCTTTGCGGAAAAAAAGATTGGGAACAGTTTCTTTTATCAAGGTCGAACGAAATCAGATAACTTAGCAGAGCAGGGAGGATGTGCTGTTGGCGGAGCGGGAAACACTGACCGGCACGGTGGAAAAAATTACATATCGCAATCAAAATAATTACTATACCGTGGCGGTGGTGCGCGCCGGAAAAGAAGCCGTTACCGTGGTGGGCACTCTCCCCTTTTTGAACGAGGGAGACGCGGCTGAGTTTGTGGGGGTGTATACAGTACACCCCTCTTACGGGCCGCAATTCAAGGCGGAGAGTTTTGAGCGCAAAGCGCCTGAAAACGCCGCCGCGGTTTTGCGGTATCTTTCCTCCGGCGCGATCCGCGGCATCGGCCCCAGCACCGCGCAAAAAATTGTGGAACGTTTTGGGGCGGAAGCACTGAACGTGATTCAGGAAAAACCGCAGGAGTTGGTCATTATTCGGGGCATTTCCATGAAACGGGCGTTGGAAATATCCGAAGATTATAAAAAGCAGTACGGTGTACGCGATTTAATGCTCATGCTGGCTAAATATAATGTCACGCCCGATAAATGCCTGCAAATTTTTAAACGGTTCGGCGCTCGCTCAACCGAGATGATTCAAAGCAACCCTTATGTGCTGTGTGAGGAAGATATTGGTTTTCGCTTTGAAACCGCCGAGGATATTGCCGAGGACCTGCAATTCGATAAAGAAAACGAGCTGCGCGTTTCGGCGGGGGTGGAATATGTTCTGCGCAAAAATCTTGCCAATGGGCATACCTGCCTGCCGCGCGGCAAAGTGATCGAGGTGGCGGTCAGACTGTTGGAATGCAGCCGTGATACGGTGGAAAACTGCTGTGACCGCCTGATCGAATGTTTTCGCGTTAAAGCCAAAGGTATTGATGGGGTGGAGTATCTATCTTTGCCCGATCAATACGCCGCCGAGGAGCATATTGCGGCGCGGATGCTTTCGGTCAAGCGGTATATCGATCGCCGCGTCACGGTGGACAAGCTGGAAATCGACCATGTGGAACAACAACTCGGCATCCAATTTGAAGCGCTGCAACGGCAAGCGATTTTGGAGGCTTTTTCCGGCGGTATTCTGATTTTGACCGGCGGCCCCGGTACCGGCAAAACCACCACACTGAACGCCATTATCAAGCTGTTTGAAAGGCGGCAGTTAGATATCGAACTGGCCGCTCCTACCGGCCGCGCCGCCAAGCGTATGACCGAGCTGACCGGCCGCGAGGCCAAGACCATTCACCGACTGCTGGAAGTGGAATGGAGCGGGGAAGAAAAACAGCAGTTTGCCCGCAATGAGCGGAATCCGCTTTCGTGCGATGTGCTGATCGTGGACGAGGCTTCCATGATCGATTCCCTTTTGTTTGACAATCTGCTGAAAGCACTGCGTCTTTCCTGCCGTATCATTGTGGTGGGGGATTCCGACCAATTACCCAGCATTGGGGCGGGAAATGTGCTGAACGATCTGCTTGCATCGGA
Source organism: uncultured Clostridia bacterium (assembly GCA_905236975.1). Taxonomy (GTDB): domain Bacteria; phylum Bacillota; class Clostridia; order Oscillospirales; family Acutalibacteraceae; genus UBA737. Next base: position 2,941 of record CAJOQU010000128.1, on the reverse strand, counting down.
ATTGTTCCCCTCTATTTGCTTAAAAAAGGTGTTTCGGCAGGCACAGCAAAGTATGATCGTCACCAACGCGCACGCCATCATCAACGGGCAGGAGCCGAACTTTTCCGGCAAGGATTCCGATTGTTTCTTTTTAAAGCGCAACGACCGTTTTGAGGTTACCGGGACGGTGTTGGAACTGGTCTGCGAGCGGCTGCCCAAGGCGTATGGCTTTGACCCGGTAACGGATATACAGGTGCTTTGCCCTTCCCGAATGCTGGAAACGGGCAGCGTCAACCTGAACAATCTTTTGCAAAACGCTTTGAACCCGCATCAAGAGCGCCAACCGCAGCTTTCCTTTAAAGGGGCTTATCTGCGGCCGGGCGATAAAGTCATGCAGATCAAAAACAACTACGATTTGGAATACCGGCGGGATAACGGCGAATACGGCACCGGTGTGTTTAACGGCGACGTCGGCTTTGTGACCGAGATCGATCCGCGCGGCGGGGTACTGAAGGTGCGTTATGACGACCGCGTTGTCACCTACTTTTCCGAGGATCTCGGGCAGTTGGAACTGTCCTATGCCGTTACGGTACATAAAAGTCAGGGCAGTGAGTACGACTGCGTGGTTTTGCCTCTTTTTGAGGTGCCGGGCAGACTGCAATACCGCAATTTGCTTTATACCGCCGTTACCAGAGCAAAAAAAATGCTGGTGATGGTAGGCAGTGAAACGGTGTGGTATGCCATGGCGGCCAACGACCGCAAAACACTGCGGTACACCTTGCTGAAAGAATTTTTAAAAGAAGACAGCTTTTATGAACGTGATCTGTAAGGGATTTTTATCGGCCTTCTTTCCCAAAACCTGCGCCTGCTGCGGGGAAATCATTGATGAGGAAGAACAGCTTTGCGACTACTGCCGCGAAATGCTGGTGCGCTGTGATCCGATCAAACGGTGCGTTCGGTGCGGCATGGTAAAGCGGGATTGTGTTTGTAAAAGCCGGTTGCTGTTTTTTGACGGCTGTATCGCGCCATTTGTCAATACCGGGGCGGCAAAGACCGCTTTGTATCGCTTTAAATTCGGGCACCGCCTGTTTGCAAAGCAGTTCTTTGCAGAACAAATGGCACTTTGCGTAAAAAACGAATATCGTGATTGTAAGTTTGATGCGATCTGCTATGTTCCGATGTATAGACGCAAGGAGCGAAGACGCGGCTACAACCAAAGTCGCCTGCTGGCTGAGGAACTGGGGCGCATTTTACAAGTGCCGATCGCGCACAATGCGCTGATTTGCCGTAAAAACGCTGAGATCCAGCATGATCTGGATGCGCGTCGGCGAGCGGTAAACGTGCGGGACTTGTATGCCTGCAGCGGTCATTTGGATAACAAAACGATCCTGCTGGTAGATGATATCAAAACCACCGGCGCCACTTTGAATGAATGCGCCAAGCAGTTGACGGTTGCGGGCGCGTCGTCGATTTGGTGCGTAACGGCACTGACAACCGATAAGAAAAAGAAAAGTAAAGAAGGGGATTCCCATGGCAACTGATATAGGAATTGATTTAGGCTCCTCCAAAACCGTGATTTTCTCCAGCTCCAAGGTGGTGCTGGAACTGCCCAATGTCGTCACAGTCGATGCTGAAACCTGGGAACCGCTCTACTTCGGCGAAAAGGCCAAGCAGACCATGGGCAGAACGCCGGACAGTCTTGTTTGCGTCACGCCTATTGAGCGCGGCGCCATTGCCGATTATGATATTGCCGAAATCATGCTGAAAAATTACATGCAGCAGGCCTTTGGCAACCGCATTTTGCGTCCGCGCATCATGGCTACCTTGCCCGCCGGGCTGACCGAACTTCAGCATCACTCACTCTCCAATGTGGTGGAATCGGCCGGGGGCAGAAACGTGACGGTTATTGAAAGTCCGCTGGCCATTGCATTTGGTTTGGGGCTGGATTTTTCCAAACCGCGCGGCACGTTGATTGTGGATATCGGCGCGGGCACGACCGATATTGCCGTGATTTCACTGGGGAGCATCGCCGTTTGTGAATCCTTCAAGACAGCCTCTTCCGACCTGGATGCGCAGATTATCCGCTATGTCCGCAAGGAGTACAATATCGAAATAGGACCTTTAACGGCCGAAATGATCAAAATGAAGATCGGCGCGGCGGTCAAACGGGATATCGAAGTCGCTATCATTGCCAAAGGCCGCAACGTGTTTTCGGGGCTGCCCGAAAGCTTTGAGATCTCCTCGGGCGAGGTGTATGACGCCATCGCCGAAACCATTGACGCCATTTGCGGCGGGATTCGTCAGGTGCTGAATCGAACCGACCCGGATCTGGTGGCCGACATCACCGAGGACGGCATGATTCTGACCGGCGGCGGCGCTTTGCTGTATGGCCTGCCGCAGCGTTTCCGCGAGACCCTTGGGGTAGAGGTAACTCTGCTTGACGACCCTGCCCACAGCGTGGTCAAAGGCGCGGCGGTTGCAATGAAAACGCCTCAGCTTTTGAAAAATGTGGACTACCAACTGCGATCCATCAGGGAATTGACGGTGGAATAAACGAATTTGTAATGTCAGTGCGGCTCGCTCTTTGCGGAATGTGCGCTGTGAAAACTTTTTGGTTGACAAATAAAGGGAAATAGAGTAGAATATTCCTATACTTATTTATTTCACAGAAAGGGTGAACAGGATATGTTCGACTGCAAGGGTTATCGATTTTATTTTTATCTAAAAACGGACTGCCTGTGCACCGAAAGGGCTTAACGCAAAGCCTTTGTAACGTTACAGACGGCCCGCAATCGGTCATGCTTCCGGCATGGCGCGTGTTGCGGGCTTTATTTTGGGAGGAACCCGTTTTATGATATCTGAAAAAATGGCCGCGCTTGGCAAAAAACGGTCGGTCATACGCGAAATTTTCGAATATTCCAAACGGCGCAAGGCCGAGATCGGGGAAGATAATGTCTTTGAT
>CAJOQU010000127.1 GCA_905236975.1 uncultured Clostridia bacterium | reverse complement strand
TGTAGCGCTTGTTAACGCCATTCCCGCCGTGAAAGCGTTGCTGGATACCACCGAGGGCGACGAAAAGACCGGCGTGAGCATCGTGTTGAAATCGCTGGAGGCTCCTATCCGTCAAATCGCCTTTAACTCCGGCCTTGAGGGCTCGGTCATTATTGACAAGATCATCAGCAGCGGCAAGACAAACTACGGTTTTGACGCATATAAAGAGGTCTATACCGATATGATCGAAGCCGGCATTGTTGACCCGACCAAGGTCACCCGTTCTGCTTTGGAGAACGCGGCTTCGGTTGCCGCCATGGTTCTGACCACCGAAAGTCTGGTCGCTGACAAGAAGGAAGACGCAGATGCCGCCAATGCCGCGGCTGCTGCCGCCGCGGCCGCACAGGCAGGCGGTATGTACTAAATTTATTTCGCTTTTTTCAAGGGCTGTCCCCTTCTGCGGGGCAGCCCTCGTCTTGGGTTTATCAGGGGTATCACTCTGCCGTTTCAGCAAGGCAAGGCGAAGCCCCTTCTTTCTTCAATGGCGTTACAACCGCCGCTGAAGAGCATGTGAAGCCTGCCGAATCGGCGGCATTTATTTGAGGTTAGAAGGAGAATGTAAATTGACAGAACTGGAACGTGAGATCGGGCGGCGGCGCACCTTTGCGATCATTTCTCACCCCGATGCGGGCAAAACCACCCTGACCGAAAAATTCCTGTTATACGGCGGCGCCATTCAAACAGCCGGGTCGGTGAAAGGTAAGGCGACCGCCAAGCATGCGGTATCAGACTGGATGGATTTGGAAAAACAAAGGGGAATTTCCATTACCTCTTCGGTCATGCAATTTGAATACGAAGGCTATTGCATCAATATTTTAGACACGCCGGGGCATCAAGATTTTTCGGAAGATACCTACCGCACTTTAATGGCGGCTGACAGCGCCGTCATGGTGATCGACGCGGCCAAGGGCATTGAGGCGCAGACGCGCAAACTGTTTAAAGTCTGCGCCATGCGGCATATCCCGATATTTACCTTTATCAACAAGCTGGATCGCGAAGCACGCGACCCGTTTGAACTGTTGGATGAATTGGAAAAGGAATTCGGCATCGGTACCTACCCGGTCAACTGGCCGATTGGCTGCGGCGTGAGTTTTAAGGGTGTTTTTGACCGTGATAAACGGGAAATTTTAACCTTTAACGAATTCCACCGCGGGCAGGAAAAACTGCAAGCCATCGCCTGTGATATTACCGATACCGCAAAGCTGGATGAACTGATCGGCGAATACCAGCGCGCCGAATTGGTCGATCAAATCGAACTGCTGGACGGCGCCAGCTTTGAATTTGACCTTAACAAAGTCCACCGCGGCGAATTAACGCCGGTCTTTTTCGGTTCAGCGCTTACCAATTTCGGGATCGAACCGTTTTTGGAGAACTTTTTGAAAATGACGACCCCTCCCCTGCCGCGTGTGTCCGAAGGGCAGGAAATCTCGCCCTTTGATCCTGAATTTTCGGCCTTTGCCTTTAAAATTCAAGCCAACATGAATAAAAATCATCGAGACCGCATCACCTTTTTCCGCATTTGCTCAGGTAAATTTGAACGCGGCGCCGATTATTACCATGTGCAGTCGGGCAAGCCGGTGCGCTTGGCTCAGCCCCAACAAATGATGGCAGAAGAGCGGCAGATCGTCAACGAGGCATATGCCGGCGATATCATCGGGGTTTTTGACCCCGGCATTTATGCTATTGGCGATACGGTTTGCTCGACAAAACAGCATGTGACGTATGAGGGGATCCCGACCTTTGCACCGGAACATTTTGCCTTGATCGAGCAAAAAGACAGCTTAAAGCGCAAGCAGTTTGTTAAGGGAGTCGAGCAGATTGCACAAGAAGGCGCTATTCAGATTTTCCGCGAACCGGGCACCGGGATGGAGCGGGTCATCGTGGGGGTTGTCGGCGTACTTCAACTGGAGGTGCTGGAATACCGCCTGAAAAATGAATACGGTGTGGACGTTCTGCGCAACGACCTGCCTTACAGCTATATCCGCTGGGTCAAAAACAAAGATTTAGATATCAAAACCCTCAACCTGACATCCGACACCAAGTGGGTGCAGGACTTTAAAGATAACAATTTACTGATTTTCACCAGCGATTGGAACATCAACTGGGCGCTCGAACGCAACGAGGGCTTGGTACTGGAAGATTTCAGCAAAGAATAAGGGGACGCTATGGCAAAGTTGAATATTGTAATGGTCGAGCCGGAAATTCCGCAAAATACCGGCAACGTTGCCCGCACCTGCGCCGCCACCGGCGCGAGACTGCATTTGGTAGGCCCCATGGGGTTTGCCATTGACGACAAAAAGCTGAAACGCGCCGGGTTGGATTACTGGCGTTATCTTGACATTACCTATTACGACGGGCTGGATGAATTTTTCAGCCAAAACACAGGAAATTTCTTTTATTTTACCACCAAAGGGCGTAAGGCGCACTCCGAGGTCGAGTACCCGGACAATTGCTATCTTCTGTTCGGGAAAGAGACCAAAGGTCTGCCCGAGGAGCTTTTAATGCAACATCCCGAAGCCTGTGTGCGCATTCCCATGGCGGGTGAGATTCGCAGCCTTAACCTTTCCAATTCGGTCGCCATCGGTGTGTATGAGGTTCTGCGGCAGTGGGGATATCCTTCATTGCAGAACTTCGGGCAGCTTCACCGCTACCGCTGGGAAGATTTACCGGAAGACCCGGTGTAAATGTTTTTTGAAGAATTGGAAAATACCTATTGAAAAATTCTTAAAATATGGTAAAATAACATTGTAATTTTTTTAACAATGGACTTGCCCGTGCGGAAAACGCCGGGCGAAACCTACGCTTGAAAGGAAGATGTTTATGAACGCATTAAACAAAAAGACCGTTGACGACATCAATGTGAAGGGTCAAAAGGTTCTGGTTCGCTGTGATTTCAACGTGCCGTTGAAAAACGGCGTCATCACCGATGAAAACCGCATTTTGGCCGCTCTGCCGACCATCAAAAAGCTGATTGCCGATGGCGGTCGGGTCATCCTTTGTTCTCACCTCGGCAAGCCGAAGGGCGAACCCAAGCCCGAGCTTTCACTGGCACCTGTGGCAAAGCGCCTTTCCGAACTGTTGGGAAAAGAGGTCGTTTTTGCGGCTGACGATAATGTGGTGGGCGAAAACGCCAAGGCCGCTGTTGCCGCAATGAAGGACGGCGACGTGGTGCTTCTGCAAAACACTCGCTACCGTGCCGAAGAAACCAAAAACGGTGAGGAATTTTCTAAAGAGTTGGGCTCTTTGGCTGACATCTTTGTTAACGATGCTTTCGGTACTGCTCACCGTGCACACTGCTCTACTGTGGGCGTTGTCTCCTATGTCAAAGAGGCTGTCGCCGGTTATCTGATCGGAAAAGAGCTGCAATATTTAGGCAACGCGGTGGAGACGCCTGTGCGTCCCTTCGTTACCATTTTGGGCGGCGCAAAGGTGGCTGACAAGCTCACCGTGATCGAAAATCTTCTTAATAAGGCCGATACCTTGATTATCGGCGGCGGCATGGCTTACACCTTTTTAGCCGCCAAAGGCTACAGCGTGGGAACTTCCCTGCTTGATACCGAGAAGATTGACTACTGCCGTGATATGCTCAAAAAAGCCGAAGAAAAAGGCGTGAAGATTCTTTTGCCGGTTGACTGTACCATTACCAAGGATTTCCCCGATCCGATCGATGCGCCGATCGACGTGACCATTGTGGATGCCGACAAGATTCCTGACGACTATATGAGCCTGGATATCGGCACCAAGACCGCTGAACTGTACGCGAATGAGGTCAAAAACGCCAAAACCGTGGTTTGGAACGGCCCGATGGGCGTATTTGAAAATCCCATTTTGGCAAAGGGTACCATTGCCGTTGCCAAGAGCCTGGCCGAGACCGACGCGGTCACCGTAATCGGCGGCGGCGATTCCGCCGCGGCTGTCAATACCCTGGGCTTTGGCGATAAAATGACCCATATTTCTACCGGCGGCGGCGCTTCGTTGGAGTTTTTAGAGGGTAAAGAACTGCCCGGCATTGCCGCCCTCAACGATCGATAATTACTTTTATGATTGGGTTGCCGAAAACGGCAACCCACCATTTTGTACTTACTTTTTAAAAGGAGAATTTATCATGAACAAAGCCAAAAGAGCCGCTGTGATTGCGGGAAACTGGAAAATGAACAAAACCCCCAAGGCGGCCGCCGCCCTGATTGAAGAAATGAAACCGCTGGTTGCGGACGCTGACTGCAAGGTCGTGCTGTGCGTGCCCGCCATTGATATTCCGGCCGCTGTAGCCGCGGCCAAAGGCTCCAATATTGAAATCGGCGCCGAGAACGTGCACTTTAAAGCATCGGGCGCCTACACCGGTGAAATTGCCGCCGACATGCTGGTTGAGGCCGGTGTGAAATATGTGGTCATCGGTCACAGCGAACGCCGTCAATATTTTGCTGAAACCGACCAAACCGTCAACCTGCGCACCCTGGCCGCCCTGAACGCGGGATTGACCGCCATTGTTTGCGTCGGAGAAACCCTGGAGCAGCGTGAGCTCGGCTATACCGAGACCCTGCTGAAATACCAAACCAAAATGGCGCTGACCAATGTCACCGCCGAGCAGCTGAAAAATGTCATCATCGCGTACGAGCCGGTTTGGGCAATCGGAACCGGCGTCACCGCCACCGCCGACCAGGCGGATGAGGGCAACGGCTTTGTGCGTGCCGCCATTGCCGAAGTGTACGGTCAAGAAGTTGCTGAAACTGTTACCGTGCAATACGGCGGTTCCATGAATGCCGCCAATGCCGAGGAATTGCTTTCAAAGGTAAATGTTGACGGCGGTCTGATCGGCGGCGCATCTCTGAAAGCACAAGATTTTTCTGTAATCGTAAAGGCGGCCGCTCAATGAAAAAACCAGTTGTTTTAACCATTATGGACGGTTTCGGCATTGATCCCAACACCGCGGGCAATGCCATTGCCGCCGCCAATACCCCCCGGCTTGACAACATTTTTGCCGAATGTCCCCACACCCAAATCGGCGCTTCGGGTCTTGATGTCGGCTTGCCGGACGGGCAAATGGGCAACAGCGAAGTCGGCCATACCAACATCGGCGCGGGGCGGGTGGTCTATCAAGAGCTGACCCGCATCACCAAGTCGATCCAAGACGGCGATTTCTTTGAAAATCCGGCCTTTTCCGCCGCGGTGGAAAACTGCAAACAAAACGACAGCGCCCTGCATTTAATGGGATTATTGTCCGACGGCGGCGTGCACAGCCACATAGAGCATCTTTACGGGTTGGTCGCGCTTGCCAAAAAGCGCGGGCTCTCCCGCGTGTATATTCACGCCCTGCTGGACGGGCGTGACGTCCCCCCTGCCTCGGCCGCGGATTATATCGATCAATGCAATCAAAAGCTCGATGAAATCGGATGCGGAAAGATTGCCACCGTCATGGGCCGCTTTTACGGTATGGATCGTGACAACCGCTGGGAACGCGTGGGCAAAGCCTATGCCGCCCTGGTTTACGGCGAAGGCGTACAGACCGAGGATCCGGCGCAGGCCGTTCGGCTTTCCTACACGCAGATCGATGAAGAGGGTAAACATATTACCGATGAATTTGTGCTGCCTACCGTAGTGACCGGCACAGAACGCATTAAAACCGGCGACAGTGTGATTTTCTTCAACTTCCGCCCCGACCGTGCGCGTGAGATCACCCGCACCTTTGTGGATGATGATTTCACCGGCTTTGAGCGCAAAGGCGGCCGGCAAAAGGTCTTTTATGTCTGCATGACCCAGTACGACGCTTCCATGCCGAATGTAGAGGTGGCTTTTAAACCGGAAACGTTGGTCAACACATTGGGCGAAGTACTGGCGAATAACGATATGACCCAGTTGCGCATTGCCGAAACCGAAAAATACGCGCATGTCACCTTCTTTTTCAACGGCGGCCGCGAAGTCATGTTTGCGGGCGAAGATCGCACACTGGTCAACTCCCCCAAGGTCGCGACCTATGACCTTCAGCCCGAAATGAGCGCGCCCGAGGTGTGCGATAAGGTCTGTGATGCCATTGAAAGCGGAAAATACAATGTGGTGATCCTGAACTTTGCCAACTGCGACATGGTCGGTCACACCGGTATTTTTGACGCGGCGGTTAAGGCCGTGGAAACGGTGGATACCTGTGTTGGCCGCGTGGCGGATTCCACCTTAAAAATGGGCGGCGTCATGTTGCTGACCGCCGATCACGGTAATGCCGACCGCATGGTTGATACCGACGGTTCTCCCTTCACGGCACATACCACCAACCCCGTTCCCTTTGCGGTGATCGGGCGGGACTGTGCATTGCGTGAGGGCGGCAGACTGTGCGACATTTCCCCCACCATTTTAAAACTGTTAGACCTTCCCCAGCCGGAAGAAATGAGCGGAAAATCGATTATTTTATAATCAAAAATAAAGATAAGGGACTAACGGGTTTCCGGTCGCCCTGTCTCGCTTGCATGACAGGGCAATGCACCTTGGCTTACACTCGATAAGGACAATACGCCCGCTGAATTATTTAAACATCCGCAATGCGAACGCTTGCAAAGCTTTTTAGCCAAAGTGCTTTAAATGCCTATTTTTACAGGCCTGTAACGCTTTTAAAGGGTTACAGGCCTGTAATTTTTTTGGTAAATTTCGGGTGACATCATTACCATATTCTTTGTATTGAAACCAGTAATCAGTTGATTTATAATAAAAACAAATCAATTTGAGGTGATAAATATGGTCAAAATCACAAAACGCATGTTATCCGGAATTTTTGCCCTTCTATTCCTGTTCGTTTTTACGGGCTGTGGAAGCAAAGCGGTGCCGGCGGTCGCGCCTTTTACAGAAGGCCGGTCCTGCAAGGCGAAACAGGCAACCGAAACAAAAAGTTGCGCGCAGACGGTGGCGGATAATACCGATGATTCCAAATGCACAATGGCGGCGGATAATTCCGTTGATTCCAAGTGCGCGACGGTGGCGGATGATACCGATGAATGCGAGAGCGCATCGACAAAATGTAAAGACGATACGTCAAGTACCGTTTCGGTCGCAAACGGCAAAATCGCTTCAGCAACAACGGCGTCACCCATACGGAAAGGAACAGCCAACACCACCCCCTCCTGTCGGACTGCAAGTGCGCAAGACAAGCAACCCTGCCAAAACGCCGCCGGAACCAAGAAGGTCGCGGCAAGTGCTGACACCGATCCCGCCTG
>CAJOQU010000126.1 GCA_905236975.1 uncultured Clostridia bacterium | reverse complement strand
TCTAAACCGTCACGGCAAACATAAACGTGCAAATTGCCGTCCCCTGCGTGACCGAAGCTCGGTATGCGGATATTTAATTCCTGCGCGAGTTGATGGGTATACTCGATAAAATCCGCCACCTTGTTTCTCGGCACCACCACGTCGCATTCGTCCATTTCGGTGGTCGACGCCTTGATAGCCTCTAAAAAAGCGCCTCTTGCTTTCCAAACAGATTCTTTGCGCTCGTCGGTATCAACTATGTAAGCGTCCGGTGCGCCGAGTTCCATACAAAGCTTTGCCACCGACGTCAGTTCGTTTTCCACGCTAACGCTGTCGTTGCCGTCCACCGTTAAAAGCAGGTATGCCGGCGATTTTGTATCCGGGAATTTTTTGCCCAGATACTCCTCGGCGAACAAAATCGTTTCTCTTTCAAAAAACTCGATCGCCGTAAGCGACGCTTTGCTTTTAATGATTTGAGGAACAGCGCGTATGCCTTCCTTTACAGACGGAAACGGTACCAGCAGACTCTCGGTGATTTTCGGCAGGGGCACGAGCTTGAGTATCGCCTCGGTGATGATTCCGAGCGTGCCCTCGGAGCCTATCATCAATTGCATAAGATTATATCCCGTGCTGTTTTTCACCATTTTTCCGCCAAGCGTTTGCACACTGCCGTCCGGTAAAACCACGGTAAGGCCCCTTACATAATCTCTAGTAACACCGTATTTCACAGCACGCATACCGCCCGCGTTTGTGCTGATGTTGCCGCCGATGGTAGCCGATTTCTCACCCGGGTCGGGCGGATACAGATAGTCGTGGCTCTCGACAAATTCGGCAAGCTCCATAAGCAGTACGCCGGGCTGTACGGTTACGGTAAGATTTTCCTCATCCAGTTCCAGTATTTTATTCATGGCGGTCGTTTCGAGCATAATTCCGCCATGGATAGCCACTGCCGCGCCGACAAGACCCGTACCGCTTCCGCGCACAACAACGGGGATCTCCTTTTCGTTTGCGTATTTCATGACGGCGGATACTTCCCCGGTACTCCGCACGCGAATCAGCACGTCCGGCAGGGACTTGATTCCGCCGAGTTCATCGTGACTGTAATCTTCGGCAATTTCATCACCGCAAAGTACCCTTTCGGGAGAGACAATGCTTTTTAAAAAAGCAATATCCGATTCGTTTACTTTCTTAAACATGCTTTCCCTCCTCTATCCTTTGAAGCAGATTTGGTACGATTTCATACAGGTCGCCTATAAAGCCGACATGAGCAAATTTAAAAATCGGCGCATCTTTGTCGATATTTACCGCGATAATTCTATCCGAATTTTGCATTCCGGCGGCAAATTGCACCGAACCGGAAACGCCGAGAGCAATAATAAGCTTCGGCTTGACCGTTCTGCCGGAAAGGCCGATCTGCCTTTTGGCGTCAAACCAACCGGCCTCCACAAGCGGTCTTGTACAGGCGAGTTGTGCGCCCAAAGCATCGGCTAATTTTTCCGCAAGCGTTAAATCTTCTTTTGTCTTGAGCCCTCTGCCGACCGCTACAATGATTTCGGCGTCGGAAATATCGATTTCCGCCGGCTTTTTTACCGTTTTGATCACTTCGGTATTGCCCGACAGCATTTCGGGTGAAACCGCCATATTGATGATCTCGCCGCTCGGCGCGCATTTTTCCGGCGCCGAAAAGATTTTATATCGTACCGTGCAGAACTGCGGTCTTGTATTGGGCGTTACGATCTGCGCCATAATATTGCCGCCGAAGGCGGGTCTGATCTGCACAAGGTCGGTGTTTTCCTTCATTTCCAGCATGGTGCAGTCAGCGGTAAGACCGGCATGCACCCGTGCGGCGACCTTCGGCGCCAACGATCTGCCGAGCGAGGTAGCGCCCACAAGGATAGAGGACGGCTTGATTTTCTCTATAAAATCGGTGAACGCATTGGCATAGGGTGAAATGACAAAATCTTTAAAAGACGGATCGTCATACAAATAAACCCTGTCAACGCCGTAATGCAGCAACTGCTCTGCCGCATCTTTGATTTTTGAACCTATGAGCACCACCAAAACCGGATGCCCCGTGACGGCGGCTAATTCCTTTGCCTTGCCGACAAGTTCGAGTGAAACGGGATGGATTTTGCCGTCTCTCTGTTCAGCAAAAACGGCAACGCCGCGCCATTCGTCTTTATTGCAGACGATAACGCTTTCTTCCTCAAAGGTGACGGCGCCCTCCGGCCCTTTTTTCACGCACATTTTGCACATTTTACATGCCGGACCGATCGAAAGTTTTCCGTCGTATGTAATGGCATTAAACGGGCAGAGTTCAACCAATTTTTCAGCCGCGGCTTGATCTATTTTTTCCTGATGAATGATAAGTCCCATACTGCACGTCCCCTCACACAAATTTAGCGGCGGAAAGGATATCGTAAAGCGTTTCGCCTTGTGTTTGGCTGTCCTGCTCAAACAGCTCGCGCTCTCCACCGGCTTTTGGCGGGAAAATTCGTTCCACCTGGGTAGGCGAGCCTTTCAGTCCGCAGCGCGTTTGATCTACATTTTCAAGCTGTTCCGCAGTATATATTTGAACAACATCTTTATCCGTATTCATTTTGCGCCTGAATGACGGCAATCGCGGCGTACAGGCATCCTTTTCAATAGTCAAAAGGCACGGGAGTTTCATTTTCTGCGTTTGATAAACACTATCCAGGTTGACCGTTACGGTGACAAAATCTTCCCCGATTTCATCTATAGACATTACGTTTGCGGCGTGCTCGATGCCGAGTTGTTCCGCAAGTTCGGGTCCCACCTGCGCGGTGTCGCCGTCGGTAGTCTGTTTGCCGCAGAGTATTAGATCATAGCCGCCGATTTTTTCCACGCCGCATTTCAGCGCATAACTTGTCGCCTGAACATCGGCACCGGCAAAGAGGCGGTCGCTGAGCAAAACGCCGCTGTCAGCGCCCATATAAACCGTTTCGAGCAAAGATGACGTCGCCGCCGCCGGCCCCATGGAAAGGGCGGTGATACTGCCGCCTATATCCTCTTTTATACGAAAAGCCGTTTCAAGTGCAAACAAATCATAAGGATTGAGTTTTACATTGGAGCCGTCTCTTTTCAGCACACCCGTAACCGGGTCGACCTCCACATTGGACGTTCCCGGAACTTGTTTTACACAAACAATGATTTTCACAAAATCTCTCCTCTCTTTTGCCTACATACGCGAAAGCCAATAGTATTCAACACTGTGGGTCGATCGCTCTTGTTGAACAATTTTCTTTTCACCAAACAACGGCTTGCCCTCCCCCATCGTCGCGCATTTGAGCAGAACCATGGTCATCAGGGCGTGCAGATCGCTCTCACAGGAGACAAGGTATCCCACATCGTTCAAAATGCCGTACACCGTGCAGGGAGCAAGCCCATATTTTTGCTTCTTTCTTTGATATCTTTTGCCTTAAATTATATCAACAACTCTTGCAAAAATAAATATTATTATCAACACAATATTTGCAAAAAACGTTTCACTTTTTGAAAATGTATGTCATATTGTAAGGAACATAAAAATAAGGAATGGCGTTTTATGAAGATAATACCTTTTCAAGAATTATATCATTGCCGGCGAAATATCCTACCGTAATTATTCCAATCATGAAAAGGAACAAAATTTGCATAAATATGGTATGGAGCGTTTTTCTTTTGGGGGTTTGGCAAGGTGAACGATTTTTTCGGTGACTACATCATACGAAACGAATGGATGAGCAATACCGAAGAAGAAAGAAAACAAAAGATCAACCAAATTGTTCGCCGTCTTTGTATTGCAGAGCTTGAAAAGCGGGAACATTTTGATTTTAATAAGGATGTTGCACGGTCAAAGGATACTTCCAATCCCGAAAACAAGGAAGTGTCGGAATCATGCCTTTAGAAATTGCGGATATTTACGTTCGCCTTTCCGATCAGGATCGGGACAAGAAAAACGCGGAAGATGAAAGCGAAAGTATCCAAAATCAAAAGACGATGCTGAT
>CAJOQU010000125.1 GCA_905236975.1 uncultured Clostridia bacterium | reverse complement strand
GTGAGCAGAAATACCTCTTTAACGAGGGGTTGATGGAGTTTCTTGAAATCAACCGTGCCGTCATGAACGCCGAACTGCCGTCGCTTGTTAAAATAAACGCTGTGTTTGAAGAAAACGGCACGGCCTATGCGGTTTCACAGCATATTCCTTCCATTACCATGGAGGAATTTTTAGAGAAGAACGGCGGCACCTTAAAATGGGAGCAGGCGCGCACTCTGTTTCTTCCTCTGATTGACACGGTCAAAGGCATGCACGACGCGGGGTTTGTGCACGGCGGTATCTCCGCCGCAACCATTCTGGTCGGGCGAGACGGCAAACTGCGGCTTTCGGGTTACGGCATGAAAAAACTGCGCTTGCAGGGAACCGACGTGAAACCCGAACTGTTCCCGGGGTATGCGGCCATTGAACAATACCAAATGCAGGGCGAGGTCATGCAGACCGGCGCTTATACCGATGTGTACGCCCTTTGTGCGGTGCTGTTTCGCGTTTTGATCGGCACCGTGCCCCCCGAGGCGACATTGCGGATAGAGAACAGCACAATGTCTATTCCCTCCAAATTTGCCGAGGAACTGCCGCGTCATGTATTACAGGCGCTGGCCAACGGTTTGCAGGTGATGCCGGGCGCCCGCACGGCGGATATGGAGACCTTTAAAAACGAACTGGTTTATGCCGAAACCGAGCAGCCAAAGGCCGCGGTGGCAACTGCCGGGTCGCCGTCCGCGTCGTCGCACAAGGCGAAAAAAGAGGGCGGAACGGTCAAATATGTGGTAATCTCGGCGGCTTGCACGGCGGTCATCTTTTTAGGAATCATTGCCGCTTTGGTCTTTACCGTTTTTCGGGAGGATGTTTTCGGCAGCGGATCGTCCGCACCCGAAAGCAGTTCGTCCGATACGGCGCCTCAGGTAGATAAGATCGGCACCATCGACAGCGGCGCCGAAGAATCGGCCGTGCTGTTCAGCGTGCCCGATTACCGGGGGCTGTATTATTCCGAGATCGTGGCCGACAGCGAAAACGACAAATTTGAGATTGTAATTAAAACCAAGGAATACAACGACACGTATTCGGCCGGTAAGGTCTGCGCCCAGTCGGTTGCGGCAGGAACGGGTGTGGTGCGGGATACCACCATTGAACTGATCATCAGCCTGGGTCCGAAAGAAATCAGCATGCCGAGTGTGCTGGGGCTTGATGAATTGAACGCTTCGCTGGAGCTGTTAAAGAGCGGCTTTTTGTATTCCAATATTGAAGTGCTGGAAAAATATGACGAGGACCGTACTCCGGGTGTGGTCATTGAACAGGAACCGAAATACGGCGCCAAAGTCAACACCGAGACCTCTATTAAAATCTATATCAATTCTTACGAGGGCAACACCGTGGATGAGCCCGATTTATTTGAGGAATAAGATTGTTTGGATTATTGGTAAAAAAAGTCTTGATTTTTGTGTATGGATGTGGTATAATCACGTTAGACTCAAAGAAAGGTGAGTGGGGCAACCCGCTCACTTTTGTTTTGCAGAGGAGATGTTACCATTGGCCAATGCAGCCGAACGGGTCTTTGATTTGATCAGACCCACTGTGGAGGAACAGGGTGTGACCCTGTGGGACGTGCGCTTTCTCAAAGAAGGGGCGTCGTGGTATTTGAGGGTGTTTATCGATAAGCCGGGGGGCGTCAGTATTGATGACTGCACCAACGTTTCCCATGCGATCGATCCCCTGATCGATGAGGCCGACCCGATTGAGCTTTCCTATTATTTAGAAGTCTGCTCGCCGGGGATCGAACGGGAATTGACCCGCCCGCAGCACTATGAACAGTTTGTGGGCAAAAAGGTAAGGCTGCGGCTTTATCAGGCGCTGGACGGTGCCAAGGAATGGACAGGGATCATCCGATCCGGCACAGAGCCGATTTTGCTTGAAACCGAAAAGGGTGAAATTTCCTTTACCTTTAAGCAGATCGCCAAGGCCAATGTGTGTGATTTTGAAAATTAAAGTAATATTTGGAGGAATGGAGAAAAATGGCAGGTTCAAGAAAAGCGTCAAAGGTACAGCAGGACGATCATAAGGAATTTTTTGACGCATTACGTGAAATGGAAGAGGAGCGCGGCATTCCCAAGGCCTTTATTGCCGAAAAGATTGCCGAGGCCATTGTGGTGGCGGCGCGGAAGGATTACGGCGGGAACGATATTGTTTCCTGTGTGATCGATACCGAAAACGAAAAGTTTTATGTCACGGCGCGCAAAACGGTGGTTGACGAGGTGACCGATCCGTTTACCGAAATTTCCAAAGAGGAAGCCGCTAAGCTGGATCCCAAGTTTGTGGAGGAAGGCGTGGCGGAGATTCGCCTTGACCCGAAAAAGTTCGGGCGCATTGTGGCGCAGAATTCCAAAAACAATTTCCGTCAGGGTGTGCGTGAGGCCGAACGCGGCCAGACCTTGGCTGAGTTCCAAAGCCATAACCGCGAACTGGTCACGGCGGTCATTCAGCGGATCGATCCCAAAACCGGGAACGCCATTTTGTCGATCGGCCACAGCGAAGCCACGCTGCCCCGGCTTGAGCAGGTGCCGGATGAAGTTCTGCACGAGGGCGATCACATCAAGGTTTATGTGGTCGATGTAAAAGAGACCGACCGCGGACCCAAGATCATGCTTTCGCGTACCCATCCGGGTCTTGTTAAACGCTTGTTTGAAAATGAAGTGCCCGAAATTTTTGACGGCACCATTGAAATCAAGGCTATTTCACGTCAGGCCGGCTCGCGCACCAAGATCGCGG
>CAJOQU010000124.1 GCA_905236975.1 uncultured Clostridia bacterium | reverse complement strand
GATTCCGTCCGGGGCTAATAAATTTACTCAAGTGAGGTAAAAAAGATGTTTGAAGACAAAACGTTGGTTTGCAAAGATTGCGGCGAGGAGTTCGTATTCACTGCAAGAGAACAGGAGTTTTACGAATCCAAAGGCTTTGTAAACGAGCCGCAGCGTTGCAAGCCTTGTCGTGACAAGCGCAAAAACGCCGGAAGAGCGCCGCGTGAAATGCATGAGGCGGTTTGCGCCGCTTGCGGCGGTGTGGCCAAGGTGCCCTTCATCCCGCGTGATGATCGCCCCGTATACTGCAGTGATTGCTTTGCCAAAATGAAGGAAGAAAGCGCTCCTGCACCGGTAGAGGAGGCTCCTGCACAGGAAGCTCCGGCCGAGCAAGACGCCGAATAAGAATCATTAGCTATGGCGGGATTGAACTCTCGTCAGCCGGAAAAAGTGCTCAATGCCCGGCGGTTTAAAAGCCGTCGGGTGTTGTTGTTTTGTTTTAGCGGCTGCTGATACAGAAAAAATCCGAAAATTTTGTAAGTTTTCCTTGACTTTGCGTGCCGGTTGTTTTATAATAACAACATCGCGGATATAAAATGCTGCTATGGCTCAGATGGTAGAGCGCGTCCTTGGTAAGGACGAGGTCACCGGTTCAATTCCGGTTAGCAGCTCCAGCCAAGCGCCTCGACACGCTTTTTGCGTGCGGGGCACTTGCTTTATGATCACGTTAAAGATTTATGTCAGCACTATTTTGGCAGTTTTCCGGCAGGTCGATGACCTGCTTTTTTTATCATTAAGGGAGGAAGTGCGGTGTTTCGTTATTTGGTCAAACGGCCGCTGTTGCTTTGTGGGCTGATAGCCGTTTTGCTCAGCCTTGCTGCCTACTATTCTTATGCCGCGGTATTTGTATCCGGCATGATATTGCTGATACTTTTCTTTTGGTGGCTTGCCTCTGCAAAGTCGCCGGGCGCCGTTGTTTCGGTCGGCTTGCTGTTTGTGTTTTGCCTTTCATTGTTGATCACCTTACGGCATATTGCTGCCCTCTCGCAACGGGAGGGCAGCACGGTCGAAGGATATTTTTTGGTTGCCGAAGAACCGGTTTTGCATGTTTCGCATACTTCACAGGTTTTAGAGGTTGTGCAGGCAGATGATCTGGCCGTTGGAGAGCGTATTTGGACGGTCGGTGATTTATCCGAGGCCGAGACCGGTAATCTGATTAAGGCGCAAATCAAGTTTTATGTGCCGGAGGATTTTTCCCGCAAGAGCGGTTATGCCAACGGGGAGTATCTGTTTGCGGAGATCAAACAAGCCGACCTGAAAATGGAAGAAGGCGATTTTGTGCTGTGCCGTGTGCGGATGCTGCGCGACGGTATTGCCGATATGTTTTTCGACCACATGGGTTATCGGGAAGCCGCCACACTGCTTGCCATGGTGACGGGCGATCGCTCGTATATCAGCGACAGCTTTTACGGCCTTGTCAAACAGGCGGGTGTGGCGCATGTGCTGGTAGTGTCGGGTATGCACCTTACGGTTTTGGTGGCTTTGGCTTCACGGTTTACCCAATTGCTGACTTCAAAAAAGTGGGCGCGGATGCTCATGATCGCGGCAACGGTTTTGTTTATGGCGACTTTATGCGGATTTACCAAATCGATCCTGCGTGCGGGCATGTGTTACCTGCTTTATGGGGTCAGCGTTTTATTTGATCGTGAAAATACACCCGAAAACACGTTGGGAGCCGCGGTGTTGCTGTTGTTGATGGATCAGCCGTTCTCTGTTTTTTCGGTTTCCTTTCAGCTTTCGGTGCTTTCAACTTTGGGAATCGTGGCTTTCGGATTGCCGATTTTACGGTATATGGAGGAGACTGACTTCCTGAACAACCGGATTTTACGTTATTTGCTTTCTTCGGTAGTGATTACATACAGCGCTACGCTGTTTACCTTGCCGGTGACGGCCTATGTTTTTGGTTATGTTTCTGTTGTTGGGGTTTTGACCAATCTTATCATTTCACCGGTGGTTACGCTGGCGCTTGGTGCGGCGATGGTCATGTTGATACTCGGCAGGTTGTTTCCGTTTTCGGCGGACGCGCTTTTCCTATTGCTCGACCTGCTGCTGCGGTATATCAACGCGGTCATCATCCGGCTGGGCAGTCTGCCCTTTGCCTCGGTGGATACAGGCAAATCCGGTTTTGTGTTTTCGCTTTTGCTTTTGGCGGCGGGGATTGCCATTCTGTTTTATTTTAAGCAAAAAATTGAACGGCAAAAGAAGCAACAGATGCAGAAAAAAATCATAAGCGAAACCAAACCGCGCTACCGACAGTAAGTCTTGGCTTACACTCGATAGGGACAAAACGCCCGACAATCGGCCGTTTTGTCGTTCTTTCACGCCTTCGCTCATTGAAATACGACAGTATTCCTGCTTCGCTCATGCGCAAAATTTACGAAAAACAGCTCGATTTCGGGTGCGAAGCAGTTTTGTAGGAGCAAAATTTT
>CAJOQU010000123.1 GCA_905236975.1 uncultured Clostridia bacterium | reverse complement strand
GAATAATGAATACTGAAAACTTAAGAATGAATAATACAAAGCAAAAATCCCGCCGACATTCATCGACAGGATTTTCGCTTTGGTGGAGGCGGGGGGAGGCGAACCCCCGTCCAAAAATCGATCCATACCGGCATCTCCGAGCGCAGACGCTTGTTTGCATTCCCTCAGGCCGCCGCCAAACGTCAGGCTGCGACCCTTAGTAGCTCCTAAGCCGTGACGGGATTCAGAGCACTCCCCCGTTCACGTTCACCGCTAATATGACACCCTTGCCGAACCGCGGTACTTTCGGGTCGGATGAGCAGCTTAAATTAAGCTGCTAAGGCAACGTTATTGTTGTCAGTTATTGTTTAAGTTGCGGATTGTTGAGCGGTCCCGCACCGCTGCTCGCTTCCGATACTTCATGATCCCTGTCGAAACCTTTACGCCCCCGTTTATAAATGAAATATTCAATGTGCAGACGACTACCGATTCTGCTCTTTCAGCGCCCGATCAATGGCGCGGGCAGCGTCGCGCTTGGCGGCAACCTCGCGCTTATCGTGCAATTTTTTGCCTTTACAAAGCCCCAGCTGCACCTTCACGAGCGACCCTTTAAAATAGAGCGACAGCGGAATCAGTGCCAGTCCCTCCTGTTTGACTGCGCCGAACAAGCGCATGATCTCCTTTTTATGCAGCAACAGCCGTCGATTGCGGAGCGGATCTTTATTAAAAATATTGCCATGCTCGTAAGGGCTGATGTGCATTTGCTTGATCACCATTTCGCCTTGTTCCACCGAACACCACGCATCTTTTAAATTCACGCCCCCCTGCCGGATGGATTTGACCTCGGTTCCTGAAAGGGCGATGCCGCACTCGAAGCTTTCCAGCACAAAGTATTCATGAAACGCTTTTTTATTGGTCGTGATGGTTTTGATATTATCCATGTGGGCACCTCGCTTTCATTTTGGGTTCTTGCCGTTCCGGGTGGCCAAACGCCGACCGGATGATCCGGCAGCACCGGTCTGATGCTATTTTAACACCGACCGTTTGACAATGCAGTCGATTTCGGTCGAAAGGAAAAACAAAACGCCTTGCGAATAGGCTCTGCAAGGCGTTTGTTTTTTGAAAAACGTTTAAATGACGTTTTATGTTCAAAATCAATCCTCGGCAATAGCCTCTACCGGACATCCGGCAGCACAAGCACCGCAACCACAGCACTTTTCGGGATCAATCTCGTAGTGTGCCGCCCCTTCAGAGATAGCGTCACAAGGACATCCCGCAGCGCAGGCACCACAGCTGATACATTCATCAGAAATTTTATAAGCCACTCAAAACACCTCCATTGCCTTGATATCATCATTGTATCAACAATATCACCAAAAATCAAGAAGAAATTTTTGAAAAATCACATCTTTATTTTTGCCCGGTCTCTTGTTCCTTTTTGTTGTCTTTTTTTCTTTTTTTGGTACGGGTGATCAGCTTAACGTCATCACGATGAACCTTGATGGGCAAGCCGTCCCCCTCGTTCAGCCTGACAAGCAGATTGCCGGTGATCAAATTGACGTCGGTCACGGTGCCAAGACCCTCGGCGGTCTTCACCGTTGCGCCCACGTTGGGGGTAAGCGAGTTGAGATACTCATACGCGTCCTGCTCATAATTAAGACAGCACATCAGGCGGCCGCAGCTGCCCGAGATTTTCGTGGGGTTAAGCGACAGACCCTGCTCCTTCGCCATTTTAATGGAAACCGGCTGAAAATCGCTCAAAAAGCGCTTACAGCAATAGGGTTGACCGCAGATACCAAGTCCCCCCAGCATTTTGGCCTCATCACGAATGCCGATCTGCCGCAGTTCGATGCGGGTATGAAAAATGCCGGCGAGATCACGCACCAGTTCACGAAAATCGACCCGTCCGTCCGACGTGAAGTAAAACAGAATCTTCCCGCCGTCAAACGAATATTCCACCTTCACCAGCTTCATATCCAGTTTATGCTGTGCGATCTGTTTTTCACAGATACGGAATGCCTCTTTTTCTTTTTGTTGATTTTCTTCGCGGCGTTTGAAATCCTTTTCATTGGCGATTCGAAGCAATCGTTTTAACGGACTGACGATCCGGCTTTGTTCCACCTCATGGTTTTCCTGCGTTACGGTGCCGAATTCTATGCCGTTCTGTGTTTCCACAATCACTTTGTCGCCCACATGGGCCTTCACGCCGCAGGGAGCGAAATAATACTGTCTGCCATTGTCGTTGAATTTTACGGATATTACTTCTACCATACTTTCCTCCCGAAAGCAATCATTTTTTCAGGCTTGCGGCTGCTTTGCACACCAATGCGCAAAACAGCAGATTCAAATTGACATTGGTTTGCAAACTCTGCTCAAAAGCCGGCAGTTCATCGGCAAATCGCGCCAGTGCCGCCGCCTTGTGCGGATAACGCAAATTGTCCCGCAGGGCTTCGATCACGCTGACCCGCAGTTGCTTGCAAAAGCGTTCGGCCTCCACCCGGTTTTTTTCGAACGGCACGGTGCATTGCAGCATTCCCCACTCATCTTCGTTTAAAAACGCCTGAAGAAACCGCTCGGCCGCCGCCCGACTTGCGGTGCCGCTGCCATTCAAAAAAGCCAGCGCCGCACCGATATTGCCTCCGCTCTCTTTTAACGCGGTGCGGACGGTCTCGTCATCATAAGAAGTGGTTCGCAGCAAATAGGCAATCGCATCTTCCTCACCCGGGGGAGACAACGACAGCACGGTACAGCGCGACAGCACCGTTGCAAGCAAGGCCGCCTTGGAAAGGGCGATCAGCACAAAGACCGCTGCGCCGGGCGGTTCCTCCAGCACCTTTAACAACGCATTTTGCGCCTGTTCGTTCATACTGTCCGCCCCGTCGATCACAAACACACGGTGATTGGCCAAATGCGGCTTGATATACGCCTCGGCCCGAAGGGAGCGGATCTGTGCCACCGAGATGTTCTTTTTATTATCCTCCGGGGCGGTGACGGCAATGTCCGGATGGGTGCCGACCTGCGCCAAATGACAGCCGCGGCACTCCCCGCAAGGAGGATCATGGCGTTCACATACACAGGCCGCGGCCAGATACCGCGCCAGCGTGTGCCTGCCGGTGCCCGCGTCGCCCTCAATTAAAATGGCGTGCGGCAGATGATCCTGTGAAACGGCGGCGGTCAGCGCATCGCGCACCCTGTCGTTACCGACCAGCGGGAAGCTCATAATACAAACCCGACCTTTTTCATGACCTTGAAATAGGTTTTCGCCGCCGTGCGGCTTGCCTTTTCGGCCCCTGCCTTGTAAAGGCGCTCCAGCTCTTTTTTATCCTTTATGATTTCATCGTGGCGCTGCTTGATCGGTGCCAGCGTATCGGCCACTGCCTCGCCCACAGCCAGCTTGAAATCACCGTAGCCTTTCCCCTCAAACTCGCGCTCTACCTCATCGGCGGTTTTGCCGGTCACGGCGCCGTAAATGGTGATCAGGTTGGAAACGCCGGGTTTATCCGGCGACATGCGCACGCATGAATCCGAATCGGTCACAGCGCGTTTGAACTTGCGGATGATATCGTCCTTGCTGTCTAAAATGGCGATCCAGGAATTGGCGTTATCGTCCGACTTCGACATTTTTTTAGCCGGATCTTGCAGCGACATGATCCGTGCGCCGGTTTTGGGGATATAGGCCTCCGGCACGGTAAAGACATCGCCGTAAAGGTGGTTAAAACGCAGGGCGATATCCCGCGCGATCTCCAAATGCTGTTTTTGATCGGCGCCCACCGGCACAAAAGCGGGTTGATACAGTAAAATGTCGGCCGCCATCAGCACCGGGTAAGAAAACAGCCCTACATTGATATTATCGGGATGTTTGGCGCTTTTATCCTTAAATTGGGTCATACGGGACATTTCACCGAATTGTGTATAGCAGGAAAGCACCCACGAAAGCGCGGTATGGTAGGGCACCTGCGACTGAATAAACACGGTGTTTTGCTCAGGGTCGATCCCCAACGCCAGCAACAGCGCAAAGGTGGAATAAATTTGACTGCGCAATTTGGCCGGTTCCTGCCGCACGGTAATGGCATGCAGATCGGCGACCGCAAAGGTGCAGTCAAACTGCGATTGCATTTGGGTCCAGTTTTTTAAGGCGCCCAAATAGTTGCCCAGCGTTAAAAGGCCGCTTGGTTGAATGCAGCTTAAAACCCGCTGCTTGGGGGTGGTTTCGTTGGTGTTGCACATGATAATTCCGCCTTTGATAACTGTTATTTTTCGGTGATTTCGGTCTTTCCGCCCATATAAGGCTGCAAGGCCGCCGGGATCTTCACGCGGTAATGCCCGTCCGCTAACTGTAGATTGTTTTCCAAAAACGCGATCAGCATACGGGGCGGTGCGACCACCGTATTATTTAAAGTATGCGCCAAATATTTTTTGCCGTCGGCTCCCTTAATGCGGATCCCCAGTCTGCGCGCCTGTGCGTCGCCGAGGTTGGAGCAGGAACAAACCTCAAAATATTTTTGTTGTTTAGGCGACCATGCCTCCACATCGTAAGATTTCACCTTCAGATCGGCCAGATCCCCGGTGCAGCATTCCAGCGTGCGCACGGGAATGTCCAGACTGCGGAACAGCTCGACCGAATAGCTCCACATTTTGTGGAACCAATCCATGCTTTCCTCCGGACGGCAAATGACGATCATTTCCTGTTTTTCAAACTGGTGGATGCGGTAAATGCCGCGTTCTTCAATGCCGTGCGCGCCCTTTTCCTTGCGGAAACAGGGGGAATAGCTGGTCAACGTAATGGGCAAGTTTTCCTCCGGGGTGATGGTGTCAATAAACTTACCGATCATCGAATGCTCCGAGGTGCCGATCAGGTAAAGGTCTTCCCCTTCGATCTTGTACATCATGGCGTCCATTTCCTCAAAGCTCATCACGCCGGTGACGACCTTACTGCGGATCATATAGGGCGGAATACAATAGGTGAACCCTTTGTCGATCATAAAATCACGCGCATAGGCCAGCACCGCCGAATGTAAACGCGCCATGTCACCCATTAAATAGTAAAAGCCTTCGCCCGCGACCTTGCCTGCGGATTCTTTATCGATGCCGCTGAAGGCCTGCATAATATCCGTATGGTAAGGAATCTCAAAATCGGGCTTGGTCTGCTCGCCGAACTGCTGTACCTCCACATTTTCGCTGTCATCCTTCCCGACCGGGACGCTTTCGTCCACAATGTTGGGGATTTTCATTTGCAGCTCGGTCACGCGGCGGGTCAGCTCGTCCTCTTTTTCTTCAAGGGCTTTCAGCTCCTCGGCCTGTTCGCTGACCAGGCGTTTCATCTGCTCGGCTTCATCGCGCTTGCCCTGCCCCATCAACACACCGATCTGTTTGCTCACTTTGTTGCGGTTGGCACGCAGCTCATTCGCACGGTTGTTGGCGGCGCATTTTTCACCGTAAAGGGCAATCACTTCATCCACCAGCGGCAGTTTATTGTCTTTAAATTTTTTCCGGATGTTTTCTTTCACCAATTCCGGATTTTCACAAATAAATTTGATATCCAGCATGATCGTTCCTCCGATTTTCGGTCATTCTACTGAATTATACCACAAATGGTTTCTTCTGTCAAACGGTTATCTTGCGCTGTTTTCGGCATACTAAAAAAGAAACGGGAAGTTGAAAACCGGTTTCAA
This sequence comes from uncultured Clostridia bacterium, assembly GCA_905236975.1. Classification (GTDB taxonomy): domain Bacteria; phylum Bacillota; class Clostridia; order Oscillospirales; family Acutalibacteraceae; genus UBA737. Next base: position 3,906 of record CAJOQU010000123.1, on the reverse strand, counting down.
ACTTCTCCATATCACACGCTGTTTTTCCGGCCGCTTATGCGGCAACCGGAAAGCATGGCATTTTATGACCGTTTTTATGGTCTTTTTGTGCCATGGCGTGCAAAGGAAAGGAATGGTCATGAATATGAAAAATGAAAAGCAAATACGCGACAAGGCCACCCCTTCGGTCTTAGAACAAACGCCCGAATCGGGCGATGTGTTCGAGGCGGTCAATAACTACGGCACCTATAATATTCAGCCTACCGCCGATACCGATCATATGTACCCGACCATCGCACAGGGGTTTAACCCCAAAAACGTGCAGACCGACTGCGAAAACAAGGCCGTGGAAAAAAGATACACAAAACCTTGACAAAATAAGGAAAAAGCCGTATAATTCATATAGTAATCGAATTTTGGAGGAATATACAATATGATTAGTGCCGGCGATTTCAGAAATGGTGTCACCTTTGAAGAGGACGGAAACGTGTTGCAGGTTATTGAATTTCAGCATGTTAAACCCGGTAAAGGCGCCGCCTTTGTCAGAACCAAGGTCAAAAATGTGATCACGGGTTCCGTGGTGGAAAAAAGCTATAACCCCAGCGCAAAATTTCCCACGGCGTTCGTAGAACGAAAAGATATGGAATACTCGTACAGCGATGCGGATCTGTACTATTTTATGGATCAGGAAACCTATGAGCTGGTGCCCATCAACGGCAGCGAGCTTGGCGACAACTTTAAATTTGTAAAAGAAAACATGGTCTGCAAGATCCTGTCCTACAAGGGCAAGGTGTTCGGCGTGGAGCCGCCCACTTTTGTAGAATTGCAGATCACCAAAACCGATCCCGGTTTCAAGGGCGATACCGCCACCAACGCCACCAAACCCGCCACGTTGGAGACCGGTGCGGAGATTCGCGTTCCCCTGTTCATCAACGAGGGTGACATGATCCGCATTGATACCCGTACAGGCGAGTATATGGAACGCGCATAAAAGGAGAGAGTTGCATTGGATATTTGTGAAAAAATTGCCTATATTAAAGGCCTGACCGAAGGCCTGGCGCTTGACGACAGCACCAAAGAAGGCAAAATTTTGACCGCCATCATTGACCTGCTTGGCGACATCACCGAGGAGATCTGCGAAATTGAAGACGGCTGTGACGAACTGATGGAACAGTTAGACGCGGTTGATGAAGACCTTTCCTCAGTGGAAGACCTGATCTACGGCGAGGACGAATGCGGTTGTGACGACTGCTGTGACGATGACGACGATGTATTCGAAATTGAATGCCCGGCCTGCCATGATGTGATCTATCTTGACGGCGACATGCTGGAGGAAGACGGCATGACCTGCCCGAACTGCGGCACCGAGTTGGAGTTTGATTTTGATTGCGACTGTGACGACTGCGCGGAAGACGCACAGGAAGACACCCAGGACTGAGTTGTGACGTTAAAGGCTTGACGCTCGAATCACCATGGATTCGCCTGCCGACAGCTGAACGCCTTGTATTTCTACATCCTTCGCGCCCCCCGGTGCGGAGGATGTTTTCCTACATAGGCACAAACATAGATCACGGAAAGAAAGCCGTGGCACACCGTAAAATCCATGGCCAAAAGAAGGATGAAAATGGAACTGACCTCATATAAATTGGAATACCAAACGCTGGAAACGCCGCCCGGCGGCCTGCCCGTGATCGTAGCGGCAGCCGGCGTATCTTCTCGCATGCAGGGAATCAATAAGCTGTTTGCTCCCCTATGCGGGGTGCCGATATTGGCAAAAACACTGATGGCGCTGGAGGCCAGCCCCGATATTTCCCGTATTCTGGTGGTCACGCAGGAGAAGGATATCCCGGCGGTGCAGAATCTGGCCGATACATATATGATCACCAAGCTGACCGATCTGCTCGGCGGCGGCGCCACCCGGCAGGAATCGGTTGCCAAAGCCCTTGCCCGCCTTGCGCCCGATGAACAGGATGTGTTGATCCATGACGGTGCAAGGCCACTGATCGACCCGGCGACCATCCACCGTGTTACGACCGCCTTACAAGAGCATGTGGCGGTGGCCTGCGGTATCCCGATGACCGACACTGTCAAAGAGATTGATCGTGACGGCAAAGTGCTCTCCACCCCCGACCGCTCCCGCTTGCTTGCCGTACAGACCCCGCAGGGTGTGCGCGTGCCGGCTTACCGCGAAGCGTTGGAAAAAGCCGGTGATCTTTCAGCCTTTACCGACGATCTTTCCATTATGGAGGCCGCGGGGCACGACGTTTATACCGTGGCGGGCAGCCGCCGCAATATCAAAATCACCACGCCGGACGATCTGGCTCTGGCGGAGTATTACGGTAACCTGGAGGCGGAAATATGAGGATCGGCCATGGATATGATGTACACCGCTTGGTGCCGGGCAGAAAGCTCATCCTCGGCGGGGTAACCATCCCTTACGAATACGGCCTGCTTGGCCATTCCGACGCGGATGTACTGCTCCACGCCATTTGCGACGCATTGTTAGGCGCGGCGGGTCTTGGCGACATCGGCACACATTTCCCCGACAGCTCCCCCGCATATGCGGGCATTGACAGCCGCGTTTTACTGCGAAAAACCGTTTCACTGTTGGCCGAACAAGGCTATACAACCGTCAATATTGACGCCACGCTGCTGGCGCAAAGCCCTAAGCTGGCGCCCTATATTCCGCAAATGCGGCAGCATATCGCCAAAGACTGCGGTCTTGACCCCGCTTTTGTCAATATCAAAGCCACCACCGAAGAAGGGCTTGGCTTTACCGGCAGAAAAGAAGGCATCTCCGCCCACGCGGTCTGCTTGATAGACAGCAAACATTGAATATCGAGTGTAAGCCTTAGACCATAGACAGATCATATTTTCCGCCTGTCCCGCATAAGCTTAAGTTAGCGGTGAAACTGAATTTGGCGGTGAAATGCGTGAAACTGTTTATTACCCTTTCCAAAAAGAGCCTGGTGGCTCTGATCGCGGCGATCGTGCTGATCTTGCTGATTTTAGGGCAGTTGATGACCCTCGGCGTCAGTGCGCCGGACGGCTCGACCAATCAAACCCGTGTGGATTACATAGAACAATTGGGCTACCCGGTCGAGGAAACGCCGGCCGAAGTGCGCGAAATCGTCATTCCTCAAACCTTCTCGGAAGTGTATACCAAATATAACGCCCTGCAAATACAGGCCGGCTTTGACCTAACGGCCTATAAAGGCAAAAGCGCCACCGTTTATGCCTACCTGTTACAGGAAAACGCCGACTATCGCGTTAATCTGATCGTGTGCGGTGACCGCGTCATCGGCGGGGATGTTTCGTCCGTCCGGTTGGACGGAGAAATGCTCCCCCTTGCCGACAGCGGCCAAGCAATTAGTAATTAGCAATTAGCAATTAGTAATTTGTAATTTAAAATGATTATATTTATAATTTACAAATAATCCCTCATCCCTCATTCTTCATTGCGATTGCATTTCGCAATCGCCTCAGCAGCATACCGAAAGGAGAACGCATGGCTCTGCAACGATTGGATAAGCTGATCGCCTCACAACAAAATCTTTCCCGCCGGGAAGTCAAAGACGGCATCCGCCACGGGCAAGCACAGGTCAACGGTACGCCGGTGACAGATCCGGGAACGCTTGTTGACCCCAATCAGGACGAGATCGCCTTTGCCGGACAAGTCATTTTGTTCCGTGAACATCTTTATTTGATCATGAATAAACCCGCGGGCGTATTGTCAGCCACCGAAGACCGCCATGCCCAAACCGTGCTTGACCTGATTCCGCCCGCTCTGCGGCGAAAAGGTCTTTTTCCGGTCGGCAGGCTGGATAAAGACACCACCGGCCTGCTCTTCATTACCGATGACGGTGCGTTTGCCCACCGCCTGTTGTCACCCAAAAGCGAAATTTACAAAACCTATGTCGCCGCATT
>CAJOQU010000122.1 GCA_905236975.1 uncultured Clostridia bacterium | reverse complement strand
GCTTTTGGTTTTTTAGCTTGATTTTTCTGTGCGTTGTCTTTTTTCGGGGCTTTTGCCGATGTTTTATGGGGGTTGGCGGGTTTAGGGTCCGGATATTCCACAAATACCCGCACCTCAGCTTTGCGGCCGCCGAAAAGACCCAACGTTTTCTTTTTGGGGGTGGCGATCACTTCAAACTGAATGTCGGCGTCTTCCGCCGCGCCTAAATCGGTAATTGCCTGTTCCTTGGCCTCGTCGATAGTATCACCGAAGCCCCTTGCTTCTTTGATCAAGAGAAGTCCTCCTTATTCGATAGCGGAATCGTTTTGGGGTTCCTGTTCCGCCTTTTTTAACTGATTGGTTTCAAAATCACATTCGCGCACAAGCTCCTTCATGCGTTGGCGCGAGAGCATTTTATACGGACCGTAAAAGTTTTGCACGCCCACTTGAATCAGCCCGCTGATAAGTGCCGAGCAGGCCCAATAAAAGGTTACGCCGCCCGGGAAGGTAAAGCCCAACACCAGCGAGATCAACGGCATGGTAAGCATCATGCCGGCCATGTTTTGCGCGTCGGGGTTGATCTTCTTTTGGGTAATCAGCGACAGGGCGCTGGTGAACATTTGCGCCAAAAAGGCAATGATGGGCATGATCCATATGCGCTGTGCGTCATGAAAAATATCAAATGAGAATTTAGGCGTTTCGGTTAAATCAATGCCCAAAAAAGCATAACTGACATTGGTATCCCGGTCGGCTTTGACGACTGCGGCAAGATCGCTTTCAATCGCGGCATATTCCTTTTCGGGAAGAAGATCTTCCAGGATGCCCGGATCGTCATGAATGATCTTGATTAGCGATAGTTCACTGCCTCGTGATGAAGATTTCCATGAAATTTTATTACTGATCTCGGTATATTTTTCGTTATCAGACTGTTTTAAATCGTTCATTGCGGTCGAGATGGCGTTGGTAACGTTGGCTACCTGTTTGCTGTCAGCATTGGCCATATAGGTCAGGGGTGACAAAATGATGCTGTAGATGCTCAACATCAGAAGCAACCGAATGAGCATGGGCAGACAGCCGCCCGACATGGAGACCCCTTCGTCCTGATAGAGCTTTTGCATGGCTTCGCTGTATTTTTGGCGATCGTCGCCATAGCGCTTTTTCAGCTCGTCAAGCTTGGGTTTAATGCGGGTTTGCTGCACGGTGGATTTTTGGCTTTTGATGTTCAACGGAATCAAAATGACATTGATCAACAGCGTGAACGCAAAGACCGCAGCGGCAAAATTTCCGCCAAATAGAGTGGATAACATCCGCATGATATAACCAAACGGAATGTTAATAATATTGAATAGCGATTGCATAAGCACCGTCCGTTCGGGCCGATCAAGGCGGCCGTGGTTATTATTTTGTTTTGGTTTTTGAACCCGGTTTTTCCGGTACGGGGTCATATCCGCCTTTGCCGAACGGATGACACCGTAAAATACGCCGAACGGCAAGCAGAACGCCCACCACACATCCTCGTTTTTCAATGGCCTCAATGGCATAGGCCGAGCAGGTCGGCGTAAAGCGGCAACAGGAAATTTTAAGAGGTGAAATGTTTCGCTGATATAAGCGAATACATCCAATAAGCAGCTTACTGACCGGTTTGATCGGTTTCATGGATCATCCAAACCCCTGCGGCTTGTAATTGTTTTTTCATAATCTCGGCGGCGGTTGTGCTTTTGATGGCGAGAATGCGCGTTCTCGCCACAATGACAAAATCATACCCCGGCATAAGGAAAGGAACCGTCTGCCGGAAAGCGGCGGTAATCACTCGCCTTGCACGGTTACGGCTGACCGCCTTGCCGATCTTTTTGCCCGTGGTGATTCCAAGGCGGATGGCGTTTTTGCGATTTTTCGTAATATAAATCACAAAAAACGGTGTAACATAGGCTTTGCCGCGTGCATAGGCGCGGCGGAATTCATAATTTTCCTTCAGCTTTTCTACGGTATTCATAGCGATGATAAAAGGAAAAGCCACATGAAAGTGGCTTTAGTATGTCAACTGCTTTCTGCCTTTTGCTCTGCGACGGGCAAGCACTTTGCGGCCGTTGGATGTTGACATTCTTTTCAAAAAGCCGTGCTCCTTTTTGCGATGGAGCTTTTTGGGCTGATATGTCCTTTTCATGAATAACCCTCCTTAAATTGATGCTTATTAGGCGATTGCGAAATAGATAATTTCGCAATTACAATTCGTAATTATGTGTTAGAAATTAGGTTTATAATTTACAAATAATTCCTAATTTCTCATTTCTAATTCCTCATTGCGATTGCATTTTGCAATCGCCTATTGATGCTTATGGTTATTCCTCATTAAAAAACGGATAACCTATCAATTTAGAATTATAACCCAAACCGGGTGGTAATGTCAACTAAAATCTGAAATTTTTTAAAATTTCGCAAAATTTAGTAAATTCCCAAAGTAAATTCCACAGTAGAATTTAGAAGTGGAATTTAGTGTGGGAAAGAAAAAGTAGTAGAATTTAGTCTGGG
>CAJOQU010000121.1 GCA_905236975.1 uncultured Clostridia bacterium | reverse complement strand
CCCCGAATGAGCTGGAAAGCGCCCTTGTTGCCATTGCAAAAACAGAGGGTCTTGCCGTGAAAGGACTTATGGCGATCCCCCCGGCGGGCGATGTTCCGGAAGACAGTCGAAAATATTTTATAAAAATGTATAAACTGTTTATTGACATACAGGCCAAAAACATAGATAATATAGATATGAATATTTTGTCAATGGGAATGTCGGGTGATTTTGACATTGCCATTGAAGAAGGCGCCACTTTGGTTCGAGTGGGTACTTCGCTTTTCGGCAAACGAACCTATCCATCGCCGGATGGCAAAAAGTAAAAGGAGCTAAAAAAATGGGACTTTTCGACAGCATTAAAAACATTATGACAATCCCGGACGAAGATGATTTCGACGAGGATGTAACCGAACAGGAGGAGGCTCCCGAGGAGCCCAAAAAGAAGGAGCCCGCGCCGGCCAAACGCAGTGAAAGCCAGCCCCGTGTGATCGGCGGCGGCAAGGCCAAAACCGTCAATTTTAACCAGGCGCAAATGCAGGTGGTGTTGGTCAAGCCCGACCGTTTTGAAGATGTGACCGCCATTGCCGACCATTTAAACGATAAAAAAACCGTTGTATTGAATTTAGAGGCCGCCAACCGCGATGTATCGCGCCGTATTATCGACTTTTTAAGCGGAGTGGCGTATGCCAATAACGGCAATATCCGCAAGGTTGCCAATAGCACCTACATTATTGTCCCCACCGATGTAGACGTTATGGGTGAACTGATGCTGGAAGAGCTGGATGATGGGAAATTCTATTTCTGATGGATAATAAGCTTTTATCTGCCCGTGTGGAAGATATGGTGACGCAGTGTATCAAAAACGATACTCCACAATATTTTGGCTTTTTGTCTGAAGAGGAGGCGGCGTTTGCCGCACGTCTTTCGAAAAAGGCCGCTTGCCGCATGGAATTTTTCGGCGGGTACGAAGGTGCCCGGCGGGTCATGCTCGGCTGCTTGCCCGATTGGTGCGAAGCCCCGGCATTTCCCATAGCGGCCGCTACCTTTACATACCGTAAGGAAGATAAGCTTGCACACCGTGATTTTTTAGGCGCGATTTTATCGTACGGATTACAGCGCAGCACGATCGGCGACATCTTGGTGGAAGATGGCCGGGCGGTCGTATTCATGACCGCTGAGGTTGAGGAATATGTGTTGACACAGGTGGATAAAGTGGGTAAATTCGGCGTAGTCGGCACGCAGGGTTTTGTTTCCCCGCTTCCCAAGGGCAACCTTTTTATGAGCTTGACTGCTACGGTTGAATCTTTACGGCTGGATTGTGTTTTGGCGGCTATTTGCGGCTTTTCCCGTTCGTCGGCGCAGGAGTCTGTCAAGCAGGGAATGGCCTTTGTAAACGGCGCTTCCAATATCAAATGCACCCGAACCGTGCGAGAGGGCGATATTTTGTCCGTGCGCGGTCTCGGTAAATTTCTTATAGGCGATGTCGACGGCAGAACCAAGAAAAACAAAGTGATTGTTCATTATAAAAAATATCTTTAGGAGGTTATCTCATGCTCACCACGGCAGAAATTCGGGGCATTACCTTTTCCCGCTCGATGGGCGGCTACAAGCAGGAAGAAGTGGATGTGCTGTTAGATAAGATCGAGGCGGATTACGCCGCTTTTGAACGCACCGTAAAAGAATACGAAAGCAAGATCGAGGCATTAACGCAGGAAAATCAAAGCCTCAAAGCCTCGCAGAACAGTATTCAAAACGTGTTGATCAACGCGCAAAAGCTCGCTGACCAAATCGTGCAGGACGCAAAGGACAAAAGCGACGAGATCGTCAGCAACGCCGAATCGAATATCTCTTTCATTACGGCAAAAGAAAAGGAACTTTCCTCCGCTTTTGAATTAAAGGCAAAAGAGCGCAAGGACGCTTTGGAAAAAGAACTGGCCGATATGGTCAAGACCGCGCAGATCAGGGCTGACAGCATCAAAGCCGCTTCGGAAGACAGCGTAGCGCGTCAGCAAATGTTGTATGATAAGCTGAAAATGGAAGTTGCGGCCTTTAAGGCAGCGGTTTCCGCTAAATATAAAGAGCATTTGGAGGTTTTGCGCGCCCTGCCGGACAATGTTCCCATGGATCCGAAGGAGATGGCAGAATTGGTCGCGGCCTCGGTGGATAAAGCCCCCTTGCCCGAGAGTTTTTTGCCGTCAACCGAAAAGCCGGCCGACAATGTGCCTGAAAAACCGGTCGAAAAAGTCATCCCCGACATTCCCGAAAAGTCGGAAAGCGGTTTTATAGTGGACACAGGGAGCATCAATATTCATGAGTCCGAAGAATGACCGGCAAACCACTTGGCCGCAGTATCTGCTTGCTTTGCTTTGCGGGGCGGCGGTATTAGTGGCCGACCGCGTGACCAAGTGGCTTGTGGCCCGGCGTTTCGCGCTTGGTGAGTCCAAGCCTTTTATCACCGGCTTGCTGGACTTTGTTTATGTACGCAACAGCGGTGGCGCGTGGGGGATGCTCAGCGGCAAAACGGCCGTTTTGCTATTGGTGACGGCAGCCATCATGGTGTTGTGTGTTTTGATACTGGTTAAATTTTCCAAAAGCAGCCCTTTGTTGCTTTGGGCAATTGTGCTGGTGTTATCCGGTGGGATCGGCAATATGATCGACCGTATTTTTAACGGTGGGGAAGTGGTAGATTTTTTGCATTTTGCATTTTTTCCATCCTTCCCGGTTTTTAATGTTGCCGATTGTGCGGTGGTCATTGGCGCGGGGCTTTTGATTTTATATTTTCTTTTGGATTCGATCAACAAAAAAACGCCCCCGGAGGAATCGGATGAAACGCCTTGAAGCGGTCTGCGAGCGCACAGAGGCTTGTCGGGCCGATGTTTTTGCGGCTGAAACGGCCGGGGTGAGCCGTTCCCGCGCGGCGGGGTTGATCCGTGAGGGAGCGGTCGCAATCAATGGTAAGATCGCCGCTAAGAATGATAAGGTGAAACCGGGGGATCGGGTGACGGTCTCCCTTCCCGAGCCCCGTGTTTATGAATTACAGCCTGAAAACATCCCGTTGGATGTGGTATTTGAAGACGATGACCTTCTGGTGGTCAACAAACCAAAGGGAATGGTGGTTCATCCCGCCGTCGGGAATGAAAGCGGCACGCTGGTAAACGCGTTGCTGTTTCACTGCGGCGACAGTCTTTCGGGTATCAACGGTGTGATGCGGCCGGGAATCGTGCATCGGATCGATAAAAACACCAGCGGATTGTTAATGGTCGCTAAAAACGATTTTGCCCACCAATCGCTGGCCGGGCAGATCGCAGCGCATTCCTTTACCCGTGAGTACGAGGCCGTGGTTTACGGCAACCTCAAGCAGGACAGCGGCGTGATCGATGCACCCATCGGCCGTCACCCCGTCAAACGCAAACAAATGGCGGTGGTGGGTCAAAACGGCCGCGAAGCGGTGACCCATTATACGGTCGTAGAACGGTTTGGCGGGTTTACCCATGTGCGTTTGCGGCTGGAGACCGGCCGCACCCACCAGATTCGCGTGCATATGGCTTATTTGGGGCATCCGGTCGCGGGGGATGATGTTTACGGCCCTCACAAAGTCATCACCGCTCTCGGCGGGCAATGCCTTCATGCCAAAAAGATCGGCTTTATTCACCCGCGAACGGGGGAATATATGGAATTTGATTCCGCGCTTCCGCCGTATTTCACAGAATTTATAAAGAGGTGCAGAACCTAATGGGTTTGTTTACAGGAAGTCTTCTTGCTTGTGATATTGACAATACGTTGATGCATAACGGCGTGATTCACCCCCGTAACATCGATCAAATCGCTTTTTTCATGCGTGAGGGCGGGATGTTTTCGATGGCAACCGGCAGAACGGTGAGTGCAGTTTCACCGGTGTTGGAACAATTGAAGCAGGTTTCCCCCTCGGTGATGGCAAACGGCGGGATGATCTATGATTTTGAGCGTCGGGTCGTCTTGTATGAGGCGTTCATTGACGAACGGGATCGTGCGATCGCTCAAAAGGTGCTTGGTATGGGGCGCAAGATCGGAATCGAGGTGCATAGCGGAGCCGACGTCATGACCCTTTATCGCACTGCCGAAACCGATGATCATCAGGCCTACGAAAGGCTGCCAACCAACGAAGTGTCCTACGAGCAGGCAATCACTCGACCGTGGAACAAGGTCGTTTATCTTTTGAATAACGAGCAAGACCGTGCGGCGGTCAAAGCTATGCTGGAACACGAACAGACCTTCTCGTCATTTTGCGATACCTCCACCATAATTGACGGTCGGGCGCGCTTTTATTATGAGCAGTTTCCCAAAAATATTTCCAAAGCAGCCACGCTGGCACGACTTTGCAAAATGTATGGCATTTCAAAAGGCAAGTTTTTTGCAATCGGTGATTACGATAACGATTTGGAAATGTTAAAATCAGCGGATATCAGCGCGGCGCCCGCAAACGCCTGTGAGGCCGTAAAATCGGTTGTCGATCTTACGCTGGGACGGTGCGAATGCGGCGCGGTGGCGGATTTTATAGAATATCTCAGCAGAAAGGATGGATGAAATGGACGCGGCAACAAAAAAACAGCTGGAAATCACAGCATGCCGGGTAAGAATGGGCGTAATTGAGGGGGTGCACAGCGCCAAAGCGGGGCATCCGGGCGGCTCTCTTTCTATTGCGGAAATTTTGACCTATTTATATTTTGCGCAAATGCACATCGATCCGCAAAACCCGCAATGGGAAGACCGTGACCGCTTGGTCTTATCCAAAGGGCATGCGGCGCCCGCTTTATACGCGGTGCTGGCTGAACGCGGTTATTTTGATCCGGCGCTGCTTGGCACTCTGCGGCAGATCGGTTCCATTTTGCAAGGGCATCCCGATATGAAACACATCCCCGGGGTGGATATGTCGGCCGGGTCGCTGGGTCAAGGTATTTCGGCTGCGGCCGGTATGGCACTGTCGGCGAAACATTTTGGCAAGAATTATCGCGTTTATACGATTTTGGGCGACGGCGAGATCGAGGAAGGCCAGGTATGGGAGGCGGCCATGTTCGCCGCAAACAAGGGTCTTTCCAATTTGACCGCCTTTGTGGATTATAACGGTCTTCAGATTGACGGCGCTATTGGCGAAGTGAACTCGCCTGAACCAATCGATCAGAAGTTTGCGGCCTTTGGTTGGCATACCATTTCCATTGACGGCAACGATTTTGACGCTATTGAGTCGGCGCTCCGTGAGGCAGAGACTGTGGACAAACCGGTTGCGATCGTGGCCAAAACGGTCAAGGGAAAGGGCGTTTCCTATATGGAAAACTCTGTGGGCTGGCATGGCGTGGCCCCGAATGATGAACAATACGAGCAGGCAATGGCGGAGCTTAACGCCGCTATGGCCGCTTTAACAGGGGAGGGCGAATAACATGGCAGAGGTAAAAAAGGTTGCAACGCGCGCCGGTTTCGGCAGTGCTTTGGTGGAACTGGGTGCGGTTCGTGACGATTTTGTGGTGTTAGACGCCGATCTTGCCGCCGCTACCCAAACAGGTAAATTCAAAAGTGCTTACCCCGATCGCTTTTACGATTGCGGTATTGCCGAACAAAACATGATCGGCGTGGCGGCGGGCATTGCCGCAACCGGCAAAAAGGTGATTTGCAGTTCGTTTGCCATGTTTGCCGCCGGGCGTGCGTTTGAGCAGGTGCGTAACTCACTTGGGTATCCGCATTTGCATGTTGTCATCGGCGCGACCCATGCGGGCATCTCGGTCGGGGAGGACGGTGCGACCCACCAATGCTGTGAAGACATTGCTTTGATGCGCACCATTCCGGGTATGACCATTATCAACCCCGCTGACGAAACCGAGGCAAAGCTGGCGGTCAAAGCAGCACTGGACGCCGACGGCCCTGTTTACATGCGATTCGGCAGATTGGCCGTTCCCGTGATTTTTGGCGAGGATTATCATTTCACCATTGGCAAAGGCGTACAATTAAAAGACGGCGGCGATGTGACGGTGATCGCTACGGGTTTGATGGTCAACGAGGCGTTGGAGGCCTACGAGCTTTTACAGGCTGAGGGGATTTCGGCGCGTATTATCAATATGCATACCATCAAGCCTCTCGATCAGGAAATCGTTCTCAAGGCCGCGAAAGAAACCGGCGCCATTGTCACCGCCGAGGAACACTCGGTCGTGGGGGGACTGGGCTCGGCCGTCAGCGAAGCGGTGTGCGAGCAATTTCCTGTTCCTGTGGTCAAGCTTGGTGTGTACGATGTGTTCGGCCACTCGGGTCCCGCGCCAAAGTTGCTGGACGAATTCGGCCTGCGGGCAGTTCATATTGCCGAAAAAGCCAAACAGGCGATCGCGCTTAAAAAATAACCGATCAACGGCTTTCCGCATCTCTTTGTTGTGCGGAAAGCTGTTTTTTTGTCGACCGGGTTGTGCAAACATCTGATATTTGTTTACAATTTCCAAAAATTAAAAAGTAAGTTTTGCCGACGTTTCGGAAATTTAACAAAAATTGCTTGAAATAGCAGGATAATATTGTTATAATAATAGCATAGACTGATACGCAACGGGAGTGCGACATGGAACAATTTTTGAAGGATTTTTTATCTGGCGGCGCATCGAACGCTTATGACTATTTGGGTTCCTTTCATGTGAACGATGCGGTCATTTTTCGCGTTTGGGCACCCGCCGCGTCTTTTGTTTCGGTAGTTGGAGATTTTAACGCATGGAATGAAAATTCCCATCCCATGCGCATGATTGGCGCGGGAATATGGGAAACTACTATTACCGGGATAGAAGAATTCGCGGTTTATAAATATGCGGTCAAGGGAGCCGATGGACGGGTGGTCTTGAAATCCGACCCCTACGCCGCTCATTATGAAACAGCGCCCGCCAATGCCTCAAAGGTTTATACTTCGCGGTATGTTTGGCAGGATGGGGAATGGCAGCAAAAAAAGAAACAGCAGAATATTTATGCTTCGCCGGTCAATATTTATGAGGTGCACGCCGGTTCATGGAGACGTTTTGATGACGGCAACACATACGACTATATCACCTTGGCGCGGGAGCTTGCCGAATATGTCAAGCGGATGCATTACACCCATATTGAGTTGATGCCGATCACCGAATACCCGTTTGAAGGGTCATGGGGGTATCAGGTGACGGGCTATTTTGCCCCTACCTCGCGTTATGGCACGCCGGATGATTTCAAACAGTTTGTGGATATCATGCACCAAAACGGCATCGGCGTCATTTTGGATTGGGTACCGGCGCATTTTCCAAGGGATGAATTCGGTCTTTGCCGGTTTGACGGATCGCCTTGCTATGAATATGCTGACCCGCGCAAGGGTGAGCATAAGGAATGGGGCACCATGGTGTTTGATTACGGTAAACCGCAGGTCAAAAGCTTTTTGATATCCAGCGCCGTTTTTTGGATCAAAGAATACCATATCGACGGTCTGCGGGTTGATGCGGTGGCATCTATGCTTTACCTTGATTACGCAAGGCGGGACGGGGAATGGATTCCTAACCGATATGGCGGCCGTGAAAATTTAGAGGCGGTGGAATTTTTAAAGCAGGTCAACTCCGCGGCCTTTGCCGCTGATCCTACCGTGCTGATGATCGCCGAGGAATCCACGGCATGGCCGCTGGTTACCAAACCTCCGCATGACGGCGGATTGGGGTTCAACTTTAAATGGAACATGGGTTGGATGAACGATATGCTGCGGTATATGTCGCTCGATCCGCTGTTTCGTAAGCACAACCATGATTGCCTGACATTTTCCTTTTTTTACGCCTTTTCTGAGAACTTTGTCCTTCCCATTTCGCACGATGAAGTGGTGCACGGCAAATGCTCCATGATTGAAAAAATGCCGGGGGAATATGAAATGAAATTTGCGTCACTTCGCGCGTTTTACGCATACATGATGGCGCACCCGGGCAAAAAGCTGTTGTTTATGGGGCAGGAGTTTGCGCAGTTTATTGAATGGAATTACAAGCAGGGGTTGGACTGGCTGTTGTTGGATTACGACATGCACCGTAAAATGCAGGATTATGTGGCAAAACTGAACGGCTTTTATTTGCAGAACCCCGCTTTGTGGGAAATCGATTATTCCTGGGAAGGCTTTCAGTGGATCGCAAATGACGACAGCGCGCAGAGCGTCATTGCGTTCAAACGTACCGCGAAGGATGGCAGCGAATTGATTGCGGTTTGTAATTTTGTTCCCGTCCGGCGGGAAAACTATCGTATTGGTGTTCCCAAAAAGGGGAGCTACAAACAGGTCTTTTGTTCCGATGCGGTGATGTTTGGCGGCAAGACCGAGCCGGAGCGTGCAGGCATCAAGAGCGAGGCGATCCCCATGCACGGGTTCGCACAATCGGTGGCGCTGACTTTGCCGCCGCTTTCGGTCAGCTTTTATAAAGTTCCTTCGGGCAACCCGAGGGGTATGAGTAAAGACATGAGGAGTGTTACGGTTTGAACGGCAAAAAATGTATTGCAATGCTTTTGGCCGGCGGACAGGGGAGCAGACTGGGGGTTTTGACCAGCAAAATAGCAAAACCTGCGGTTCCCTATGGCGGGAAATACCGCATCATTGATTTTCCGCTTTCCAACTGTGTGAATTCGGGAATCGACACGGTAGGAATTTTGACGCAATATAAACCGCTTGAATTAAATGATTATATTGGTTCGGGAAAACCGTGGGATCTGGACAGAACAAACGGCGGTGTGCATATTTTGCCCCCTTATCAAACACAGGAGGGCGGCAACTGGTATAAAGGCACAGCCAACGCGATTTATCAAAACATGGAATTTATTGAGCGATATGACCCGGAACATGTATTGATTTTATCGGGCGATCATATTTATAAAATGGATTATTCCAAAATGCTCAAACAGCACATTGAATCCGCCGCCGCCTGCACCATTGCGGTATTGGAGGTCACACCGGAGGAGGCGTCGCGGTTCGGTATTATGAATACGGATCAAAATGATACCATTTATGAATTTGAGGAAAAGCCCAAGCACCCCAAAAGCAACCTGGCCTCCATGGGAATTTATATTTTCAGTTGGCAGAAGCTGAAAAAATATCTGACCGAGGATGAGGCCGACTCCAATTCCTCCAACGATTTCGGAAAAGATGTGATTCCCGCCATGCTGAATGCCGGTGAATTGATGAAGGTCTACCGTTTTGCGGATTATTGGAAGGATGTAGGTACGGTCGATTCGCTGTGGGAGGCAAATTTAGACCTGTTGAATCCCAAGATCAATTTGAATCTGTCTGACAGCGATTGGCGCATTTACTCCCGCACCACCGGCATGCCGCCCCAGTATATTTGTGATACTGCCGAGGTGGAAAATTCTTTAGTCACCGATGGGTGTGATGTAAACGGTAAGTTGGATTATTCTATTCTGTTTGAAAATGTTACGGTCGAGCATGGAGCCTCGGTCGAGTATTCGCTGGTCATGCCGGGCGCAGTCATCAAAAAGGGCGCCAGTGTGAAATATGCCATCATCGCTGAGAACGTGGTAGTGGAAGAAAACGCCGAAATTGGGGCAGACCCCGCGGTGGTTGGGCCGGAAGGCTGGGGAATTACTGTGATCGGCGATCGGCTGACGATTGGCCGGGGCGCTAAGATCGGCCCCAGCCGCATGATTACCGAAGACGTCGGAGAGGGGGAAACACGATGAGGGCATCCGCAGTAGCAGGTTTGATTTTGGCCAACATGAACGACTCGTTACTCAGTCGTCTGACCGCCACGCGGTCCATGGCGGCGGTTCCCTACGGCGCACGCTATCGTTTGATTGATTTTCCGCTTTCCAATTTGGCAAACGCCGGCGTTTCGACCATCGGCATTGTTACAAAAGAAAATTACCGTTCGTTGATGGATCACATCGGCAGCGGCGTCTCGTGGGATTTGGATCGTAAAAACGGTGGGATTTATTTACTGCCGCCATATGTCACCAGTGATGTGAAACGGTACACCGGCACGGTCGACGCTCTACACGGTGCGCTGGATTATTTAGAACGCTGCAAGGCCGATCATATTGTGCTTTGCCATGGCGATACCGTTGCCAACATTGACATCGCCGCCATGGTCGATGCGCATTTGGCCACCGGCGCCGAAGTGACTGTGGCTTACCACCACGGTGTGCCGCCCTTTGAAAACCATGATACCGTGCTGCCGCGCTTTGCGCAGGACGGCCGTATCGTGGGGCTTACCGCTAATCCGACAGGTCGGGAGGAGACCGATTTCTGTATTGGCATTATGGTGATGGCGCGGTCGCTGCTTATGCAGATCGTGCGGGATGCGTTTGCCGAGGGGCAGAACAATTTTACAGTAGATGTGTTGGCACACAAGACCGAAAGCTTGAAAATTTACGGGTATGAGCATATCGGCTTTGTTGCGGTGATGGACGGTACCAATGCTTACTACAAAGCCAGCATGGATTTACTGGATCCGCACGTTCGCCGTCAACTTTTTAATAAGCGGCGCCCTATTTTCACCAAAACGCGTGATGATATGCCCACCCGCTACGGCACCAAATCTTCAGTAAAAAATTGCTTGATCGCCGATGGGTGTGTGATCAACGGTACGGTGAAAAACAGCATTGTATTTCGGGGCGTAACGGTTGAAAAAGACGCGGTGGTGGAGAATTGCATTTTAATGCAGGAAACCATGATTGGTCGCGGCGCGACTCTGCAATATGTGATCTCGGATAAAAACGCCGTGATCGGGGAGGGTATGTCGCTGAGCGGCACGCCTGATAAACGCTTTTTTGTGGAAAAAAATCAAACCCTGTAAGGAGAAAAACATGAAAGTTCTATTCGCTTCCAGTGAAGCCTATCCTTTTGCAATGTCGGGCGGTCTGGCCGACGTTGCAGGCGCCCTGCCTAAGGCTTTGCGCCGCAGGCTGGTGGGCTGCCGCATTGTCATGCCGCTGTATTCTTCCATTTCGGAGGAACTGCGGAAAAAAATGAATTTTATTGGGCATATCACGGTTTCTGTAGCATGGCGGCGGCAGTATTGCGGCATTTTTGAGGCTCATATGGATGGGGTTATCTATTATTTTATTGATAACCAATACTACTTCAAACGCGAGGGGCTTTACGGTCATTATGACGACGCCGAACGCTTTGCCTTTTTTTCGCGTGCGGTGCTGGATATTATTCCGCACATCGGGTTCACGCCGGACATTATTCACTGCAACGATTGGCAGACTGCCATGGTGCCGGTGTTTTTGAATACTATGTATCGGGACAGCGAGCCGTACCGTGATATCAAAACGGTATTTACCATTCACAACATTCAGTATCAGGGCAAATACGGAAAAGAACTGATCAGCGATGTGTTGGGTTTGCCGGAAGAGTCGGAAAGTTTGGTGGAGTATGACGATTGTGTAAACTTTATGAAGGGCGCCATTCAATGTGCCGACCGAATCACCACCGTTTCGCCCACCTACGCCAAAGAAATTTTAGACCCATACTATTCGCACGGGCTGGACAGTATTTTGAAACAGGTTACCTTTAAATTGACCGGCATTGTAAACGGCATTGATTATGAGGTTTACGACCCCGCCGCCGATCCTTTGATTTATCAGACCTATACGGCGGATGATCCGGCAGGTAAGGCACGCAACAAAGCCATGCTGCAAAAAGAGCTGGGGTTGCCGCAAAAAAGCGATGTGCCGGTCATTGGCATGGTCACAAGGCTGGTAAAACATAAGGGTATCGACCTGGTGAAGTGTGTATTTGAGGAGCTGTTGCAGGCCGATCTGCAATTTGTGATTTTAGGATCGGGCGAGTGGGAGTTTGAGACTTTCTTTCATGAAATGTCGAAAAAATATCCCGAAAAGATGGGCCTTAAGCTCGGCTTTGAACCGACTTTGGCGCACCGCATCTATGCGGGGGCGGATATCTTTTTAATGCCCAGTCAAAGCGAGCCGTGCGGTTTGGCGCAAATGGTCGCGCTGCGTTACGGCACGGTGCCCATTGTACGAAAGACCGGTGGACTGAACGACACGATTTCGGACAGCGGCGACAACGCGGGCAATGGCTTTACCTTTGACTGCTATAATGCGCACGATATGGAAAACGCTGTCTGGCGTGCGTTGGCGGGTTATGCCGACAAGCACGGCTGGGACATTTTGCGCCGCCGGGATATGCTGTGTGATAACAGCTGGAGTTCGTCGGCCGGGGCATATATTCGTCTGTATAAAGAGATCATTGGCAGATAAATTTTTCGGGGGAACAGTATGAATATTTTCAAATCGATTCTTTTAGGCATTATTGAAGGCATTACCGAATGGCTGCCCATCAGCAGTACCGGGCATTTGATCCTTGCGGATCAGCTGTTGAACATTGACCAACACGATCCTTTTATGGAAATGTTCAATGTGGTCATCCAACTGGGCGCTATTTTAGCGGTGGTGGTGCTGTTTTGGAAAAAATTATGGCCTTTTACCGCTGATAAAAGTCGGGGCTATCATTACATAACCAAGGGCGGCGGCATTATTAAAAAGGATATTATGGATATGTGGTTTAAGGTCATCGTGGCCATGCTGCCGGCGGCAATCATCGGTATTCCGCTTGATGATTATTTTGAAGAACATTTCCATAATTATCGGGTGGTCGCGGCGGCCTTGATTGTTTACGGCATTTTGTTTATTGTGATTGAATACCGCAACCGCAGCCGAACGCCCAAAATCAATAGTATTGATCAACTGACATACAAGACCGCTTTGTTTATCGGGCTGTTTCAAGCACTGTCGCTGGTGCCGGGCACCTCACGCAGCGGCTCGACTATTTTGGGGGCGATTTTGCTCGGCGTTTCCCGCGTAACGGCAGCCGAGTTCAGCTTTTATTTGGCGGTACCGGTCATGTTTGGAGCCAGCTTTATTAAACTGATCAAATTCGGGTTTCATTTCACCGGTGCGCAGATCGCCATTTTACTGGTCGGCATGATCACAGCTTTTATTGTTTCGGTTTTGGTGATTCGCTTTTTGATGAGTTACATAAAAAAACGCGATTTTACTGTTTTCGGCTATTACCGTATTGTGCTTGGTATCATTGTACTGTTGTATTTCACCTTTGCCTCATAAATTGCGGCCGCCGCTCCTTGAACAGGGGAGCGGCGGCCGTTTTGCTTTTACCAATGCTACAATTCTAACGGGTCGGCAAAGGCCCGGTATTCCAGTTCAAAATTTTTATAGTAAGTTCTGGTAATGGGCAGCCCTTCGCCGTTTTGCAACCGAACCAGGCTTTTGTTGTAGGCCTGTATGTAAGAAAAATTGACGATATAAGCCCGATTGATTTTACAAAAATGGTTTTTTGGTAACCGGTTATACACAGTAGCCATGGTTTTGTGGCAGAGTATCTTTTTATCTTTTAATCCAATCAGGCAGTATTTGTTGTCGGCCTCTAAGTATAAAATATCGCCGACATTCATGCAAAAAGTATCGTCACCGCTTTTGACCCAAAGCGGACGTTTGCTGTTCGGCATTTGAAAATATTCGTCTAAGGTGGAAAATAAAAGGTCGCGATCAATCGGCTTCAGCAAAAAACGAAAAGGATTTACCTCGAAAGTATCTAAAATAAAACCGCCGGTCTCAGCACTTAAAAAAATAATGGTACCCGCGGGGTACCGCTTACGAATTGCGCGGGCGGTTTGCAGACCACTCATTCCCGAAAGCGTGTAATCAATAAAAAATAAATGATATTTTACAGGGTTGCTTATCAATTCTTTGCCGGTGTGATAACAATCCACCAAAACATCCATTTTTTGAAGATTGCTGTATGAATAAAGAGCAGTCTTCAATTTTTTTGCATCTTGTATGTTTTGATCGCAAATGGCAATTCGCATAGGCATCCCTCTTTGTAAAATATATCGATATTATAGAACATTTACTATAATTTGTCAATATAAAAGAATAAAATACATATATCTTGTGTTTTACTCCCGAATAAATGCCTTTTACTCCAAAATCTGCCAATTAAAAGTGCAAATTTTGTAGAATTTTGTCGAGAAAGAAAAGAGCACGGCTTTCGGTATCTTTTTATTCGACAAAATGTTTACAAAAGCTTTGATTGTTTTCTTTCTTATATATGAAAGAAGGTCAAAGCATGAAAAACGCGTTTCTTATTCCTGTTATCCGTGAAATACAAAATCAGAATATGTCGCACTTTGCCGAACTATTCGAAAACTTTGAAGGGTTGATTTACTGTTATGGCAAGCGCCTTTGTTATGAGGATGCCACGCAGGAACTGACCCTGTTTTTATTAGAACTGCTTGATTCGCTGGATACCGACCGATTTCCTTGCGATGACTCCCAAGGTGTGCAAAAGTACATAGCGGTTTCGCTGAGGAATCGTTATATTTTTCTTTCCAAAAAACAGCAAAAGACCATGTGCCAGTCGGACAAGCCGGTTGATCAAATCGGTGTTGAACTTGAAACCGAAGAAGCCATTGCTTTGAAAAGCGGGTTGAAAAGCTTATCTGAACGTCAGCGCCTCGCTGTGACTTATCGGTATTGTTATGGCTACAGCGACTGTGAGATTGCGCAAATAATGGGTATTTCAAGGCAAGCGGTCAATCGTCTGCATAAGAGGGGCTTGACGTCGTTGAAAGAATATTTTGGCGAAGAAGAAGAAAAAATCCACCATGCGTAACAGAAAACCCCCAAGTCACGCTTTTGGCACTGACTTGGGGGTATGATAGGGAAAACGTCAATAAAAGTTGCGGTTGTTCATGCTTTTGCAAAACGACGCTCACAGCAGTTCACAGTTTAATATAGTTTGACCTCACTCCAAAGGGTCTCATAGTAGCTGCGCACCGATTCGTCAATATCGTGGTAATACTGCACCTTCGGCATGTCGGCTTCGGCGGGGTAAAGGATTTCGTTTTGATAGTAAAGATAATCCTGATTTTCAATCACAGCGGTGTTGGGGGAGGCATAGCCAATGTATTCGGCATTGGCTTTGGCAATATCCGGTTCCAACAAAAAGTTGATATAAAGCAATGCAGCCTCAACATGTTTGGCGTTTTTGGGAATACAGGCGGAATCTACAAAAATGTTGGTGCCTTCTTTGGGGTAAAAGAATCCAAGATCGGGATTGTTTTCCAACATAATGAGGTAGTCCCCGGCATAATAAGGCGCCACAGCGGCTTCGCCGGTCTCCATTTTGCCGAAAATTTCATCCATCACATAGGATTGCAAAATGCTTTTCTGCTTTTTCAGCAGGTCGGCGGCCGCGTCCCAATCGGCGGTATTAAGGGTGTTCAAATCTTGCCCTAACCGCATTTGGGCGGTCATAAAAGCGTCGCGCGGGTTGTTGAAATTCAAAATCATATTTTCGTATTTTGCATCCCACAAGGCTTGCCAGGAATGCTCAATTTCGCCGTTCACCAACGTTTTGTTATAGATCACGCCTACCATGCCCACGTTATAGGGAACGCTGTATTCGTCCTGCGGATCAAAATACAGGCCTTTATACTTCTGTTCGATCAGATCATAATTGGATATTTTGGAAAGATCAACGGTTTGCAGCAGGTCTTCTTTGATGAGCCGTTCAATCATGTAATCTGAAGGAATGATAATGTCGTAACTGACGCCGCCGGTTTTGATCTGCGAATACATGGTCTCGTTGCTTTCAAAGGTCAGGTAATTGACCTTGATGCCGGTCAGGTGTTCGAATTCTTTGTTTACATCAATGGCGCCGTCCTCTCCGTCGGAGATATATTCGCCCCAGTTGTAGACTGTGAGCTCGGTGCCGGCAAGACTTTGATCGTATTTGCCGCGCAAATCAAGGTCGGCATAACGGTAGCCGCAGCCGGTCAAGGTGCAGGTGAGCAATAGAAACAGAACGGTCAACAAACAAATGATTTTTTTCATGCTTCATTTCCTTTCATTAAAACAGTATCGCCCTCGTTAGCCTTGAATACCGCGGCGGCGTGCTTTTTTTCACTTCGGGTTTGTAAGACGTTGTACAACACCAGCAAAACAAAGACAGCCACAAAGATGATGGTGGATAGGGCATAAGTATCGGGCTTGACTGATTTTTTGGTCATATTATAAATAATGATCGGCAGAGTCTGATAATACCCACAGGTAAAATAGCTGATAACAAAATCATCGAGCGACAGGGTAAAAGCCATGATAAAGCCGGTCACAATACCGGTGGAGATAGAGGGCAGGATCACCTTAAAAAACGCCTGCGGCGGAGTACAGCCGAGATCCAGCGCCGCTTCGGACAAATGGGCGTCGGTTTGGCGCAGACGCGGAATGACCGAAAGAATGACATACGGCAGGTTAAAGGTGATGTGGGCAATCAGCACCGTGGCAAAGCCCAGCGATTCGCGCAATCCCAACAGCTTGCCGAAAAAGATGAACAACAGCATCAGCGAAATACCGGTTACAATATCGGCGTTCATCATGGGAATTTGGGTGACGGACATCACAATTTTATTGGTCAGCCGCTTTTGCAGAGCCTCGATCCCGACCGAGGCGGCGGTGCCAAGCACCGTGGAAATCATGGCTGACAGCAACGCGATGAGCAATGTGTGTTGCAAGGCGTTCAACATGGCGGTGTTGGAAGAAAGCCCCGCATACCAACGGGAGGAAAAACCGCTGAACACCCAAACGCTGGAAGACGCGTTGAACGAAAACAGGATCATCACCGCGACCGGAGCGTACAAAAACAGAATAATCAGCGCGATATAAAGGCGGGAGAGCAGTTTCACATCAACACACCTCCCCCTTCGTCATCGGTGAATCGGTTCATAATAAACAGGCAAACTAAGATCATCAGCATCAGCACCAACGACAGCGCCGAGGCCACGTTATAATAGGATGGCCCCAAATTGAACAGGTATTCAATGGCGTCACCGATCAGCATGGTCTTATTGCCGCCCAACTTTTGCGAAATATAAAAGGTACTGACCGACGGCACAAACACCATGGTAATGCCCGAAATAACGCCCGGCTTGGTCAAGGGCAGAATAACACGCCGCAGTTTGCCGAACGAATCCGACCCTAAATCCTCTGCCGCCTCCAACAGGGATTTATCTAACTTCGACATGACCGAATAGATCGGCAGGATCATATAGGGAATAAAATCATAGACCATGCCTAAAATGACCGCACCGGGGGTGTTGATGAGTTGAAGGGGCTTGAGCCCCAGTTTGGTCAAAAAGGTGTTGATAAGTCCCGTGTTGGCCAAAATGGTGATCCAGGAGTAGGTGCGGATCAAAAAGTTCATCCACATGGGGATCATGACGATCATAAACAGCATACGTTGTGACGAAATCGAAAGGCGAGTCATAAAATAGGCCATGGGATAAGCCAACAGCAGGGTGATAACGGTGGCAACGGCGGCGTAAAGAATGGAAATGCCGAAGGCCTTTTTATATAAGCCCAACGACGCAAGGTTGGCAAGGGTAAACACACCGTTTTGATCGGTCAGGGCAAAATAAAACATAATAATCAGCGGCACCACAATAAAAATGGCCGACCACACAAGATAGGGAGCGGCAATCAAACGACTGCCGAAACTTTTTTTGTTCAAAGCCTACGCCTCCTCACCCGTGTCAGAAAGATGGTCGATCTCTTCACTGTAACTGGAATAGTCGCCGTAAAGCCCCGAATAAGCTGATTTTTTCATAATATGGATGGCGTCCGGCTCAATGAACAGCCCCACCTGATCGCCCGTGAAGTGCTCATCGGTGGTTTGGATCATCCATTTAAAACCGCCGATATCCACAATGATCTCATAGTGTACGCCCAAAAAGGCCACTGAGGTGACCGTGCCGGTCAGCATCCCGCGATCCACATCGACAATGTCAACATCCTCGGGACGGACAACGACGTCAACTTCTTCATTAGGAGCAAAACCCTTGTCAAGGCATTCAAATTGATGGCCGGAAAATTCAACTTTATAATCCTCCGGCATGACGCCGTCCACAATATTGGATTCCCCAATAAAATCGGCCACAAAAGCGTTTTTGGGCTCATTATAAATATCCTGCGGGGTGCCGACCTGTTGGATTTTGCCGCCGTCCATGACCACCACGCGGTCAGACATGGTCAGTGCTTCCTCCTGGTCGTGCGTGACAAAAACAAAGGTAATGCCAAGCTGCTGTTGGATTTTTTTCAGTTCCTTCTGCATATCTTTGCGCAGCTTTAAGTCCAACGCCGCCAACGGTTCATCCAACAACAGCACCTTGGGGCGGTTGGCGATTGCACGCGCGATCGCGACCCGCTGCTGCTGCCCGCCGGAAAGAGTATCAATATGACGCTTTTCCAGCCCGGTGAGGTTGACTAATCGCAGCATTTCTTCCACGGTTTTTTTGATCTCGGCCTCCGGCCGTTTTTTGATGCGCAGACCAAAAGCGATGTTTTCATATACATTAAGGTGCGGAAACAGCGCATAACGCTGAAAAATGGTGTTTACCTGCCGTTTGTAAGCGGGAACACCATTGATTTTTTTGCCTTCAAACATCACGTCGCCGCAATCCGGCTCCAAAAAACCGGCAATCAGCCGCAGGGTGGTGGTTTTGCCGCAGCCCGAAGGGCCGAGCAAGGTGATGAATTCGCGGTCGCGAATGGCAAGGTCAAAACCGTTTAACACCGGCTCCCCGTCAAACGAGACAGAAATGTTTTTCAGCTCTACAATATTCTCTTTTTCCATAAAGCATCCCCCTTTGTTCAACACTAAAGTGCCGACACAAGAATAATGTTTTACCCTGTGCGATACCCCGCGCTTCGT
>CAJOQU010000120.1 GCA_905236975.1 uncultured Clostridia bacterium | reverse complement strand
TCATCCAACTGTTTTTCCAAATTTGCCGTGAATTTCACGTCCACGACCTTATCAAAATACTCCACGATCAGGTCGGAAATGACCATTCCGAGTTGTGTGGGCTTTAACGACTTTTTCTCGCGTTCAATGTAGTCGCGGTTCATAATGTTGGAGAATATGGTCGCATAGGTAGACGGTCTGCCGATGCCGTATTCGTCTAACGCTTTGATGAGCGTCGGTTCGGTGTAACGTGCGGGAGGCTGTGTGAAATGCTGATTGGGCGTAAGCTCACGCAGCTTTAAAACCTCGCCCTCGGCAAGCTCGGGTAAAGCGCCGCCGTCTTCGGTCTCAACATCGCGGCCCTCCTCGTACAGCACGGTATACCCGTCAAACTTGACCGAGTAGCCGCTGGCTTTAAACAGGTAATCCCCCGCCGTAATATTGACATTGACAGTATTCTGCACGCAAACTGCCATGAGCGAAGCGATAAAGCGATCCCAAATCAGCTTATACAGCTTATACTGCTCGGCGGACAGCGCGCCTTTGACCTGTTCGGGAGTCAAGGATACAGTGGTGGGGCGAATGGCCTCATGCGCGTCCTGCGCGCTGCTTTTGGATTTAAAATAACGGGGCGAGGCAGGCAGATAAGCATTGCCGTAATGCTCGGTAATATAAGCGTTGGCGGCGGCTCTGGCTTCCTCGGAAATGCGTAATGAATCGGTACGCATGTAGGTGATCAAACCCGTGGTGCCAACCCCTGCAATATCTACTCCTTCGTACAATTGTTGGGCGATGCGCATGGTACGCTGACCCGTAAAGCCCAGCTTGCGCGAGGCCTCCTGTTGTAAGGTCGAGGTGATAAACGGCGGCGCCGGCTGTTTTTTGCGGGTGCCTTTTTTCAGTTCGCTGACCACATATTCCGCGCCGTTCAACGCCTTTACAATGCGGTCGGCTTCTTCCGCGTTTGCGATCAGATCGATCTTTTTGCCGTCTTGAAAACCGTACAGTTTTGCCATAAAGTTTTTTCTGCCCGAGGCCAATTTGGCGTCGACCGACCAATATTCTTCGGAATTGAATTTTTCGATCTCGCGCTCACGTTCCACGATCAAGCGCAGTGCCACGGTCTGCACACGGCCGGCAGAAAGACCGCTTTTCACCTTTCTCCACAAAAAGGGGCTTAATTTATACCCCACAATGCGGTCAACCACGCGGCGTGCCTGCTGGGCGTCAACCAAATCCAGGTTGATCTTATGCGGCACGGCGATACCTGCTTGGATGCCCGATTTGGTGATTTCATTAAAAGCAACGCGATTTTCGGCGTTCATGTCCAACCCCAAAATTTGCGCCAAATGCCATGAAATCGCCTCTCCCTCACGGTCCGGGTCGGTGGCAAGCAGAACTTCGTCACTGTCAGCCGCCGCCTGCTTGAGTGCTTTGATAAGCTCTTTTTTATCGGCCATGTTGATATATTGAGGTTTAAAATCATGCTCTATATCGATTCCCAGCTTGGATTTCGGAAGATCACGGATATGCCCCATGGAGGCCATGACCTCATAACCGCTGCCGAGATATTTTTTGATGCTTTTTACTTTGGTGGGTGATTCCACGATCAAAAGTTTTGCCATATGGTTCCTCCTGTTATTCGTCGATCAGTGCATAGGCCCCGCCCGGGAGGGCTTTGATCAGCGTTTCGATTTCAAGCTCGGTCAGGGCGGCGACGATCTCTTCCCGGGTCAAGGCGTCCGCCTCGATCTCCTCCGGGTAGAATTTTGGCTTACGAATTTGATTATATACGATTTGTGCCTGTTTGGAAAGGGTTTCAATTGATAATTTTTTGTGAACAGGCGATTTCGATTGCTTTTGCGTCTTTTCGACCGGCTCAAATGCCCTTTGTATATCCAGTTTATCAGGAAAACGAAGCAGATATTCATTAAAAATATCCGAAACATCGAGCAGAGGCTTTGCGCCGTCCCGCAGCAAAGCGTTCGACCCCGTGTACTGCGGCAGATCGGGTGAACCGGGGATGACGAAAACATCCCTACCCTGTTCCATCGCGTGGGTGGCGGTGATCAGGGTGCCGCTGCGCTGTTCAGCCTCTACCACCACGGTTCCCACACTAAGCGCCGCCAAAATGCGGTTTCTGGCCGGGAAAGTGTATTTAGACGCGGGCGTTCCGGGAGGATATTCTGTCATCAAACAGCCGGTCTCTGCCACCCGTCGGCGCAGGGGTTCGTTTTCAGGTAAATAGCGGCAACCAAATCCACAGCCCATGACCAAAACGGTCGTGCCGCGTGCTTTCAGCGCACCGATGTGGGCATAGGTATCACACCCCAAAGCGCCGCCGCTAACCACGATCATGCCGGCTCTTGACAGTCGATAGCCCAGCGCGTAGGCCGCCTTTTTGCCAAATTCACCGGCCTTTCGCGGACCTACAATCGTGATGGCGGGCAGACTGTCAAAATCGGGCAGATTTCCGAGATAATACAGAACGACCGGCGCGTCGTCCAGCACCGAAAGGCAGTAAGGATAACGCCTGCCGCCAAAAGCAAGCAGTTTGATTCCCCGCTTGTCGCAGTCTTTTACGATCCTAACCGCGTCTTTTAAAGGGACTTCTTCTAAGCGCCGAAGTTCTTTCTCGGTAAACAAGTGCAGTTCCCGACGTTGATCTATGCTCAAGCGATACAGGTCTTCCGGATTCGGAAAAGCCGTCAACACCTTTGCCGCGCGGCGATTGCCCGCGCCAAGCGCCAATGATAACCAAACAAAATACTCCATCATCGCATCATTTCCCACATGGCAATGGCCGCTGCGGCCGCCGCATTTAATGATTCCGCTTTTCCACGCATGGGAATGGTCACGGTCTGATCGGCCGCCTGTTTCATATGTTCGGTAAGACCGTTGGCTTCGTTACCGATGAGCAGTGCACAGCCGTTTGAAAAAGTGACCCGCCCGATCGGCTGAGCCGATGGATCCACCACACAAGCAATCAAAGTAAGGCCTGTCTTCGACAATTCGGATGCAAGATTGTCCGCCATAAAAAGCGGCAGGCGCAGCAAGG
>CAJOQU010000119.1 GCA_905236975.1 uncultured Clostridia bacterium | reverse complement strand
GCGGCTCCGGCCATGCCGTAGCTGCCGCAAAACAACAGCGCGGTGCCAAAACTGCCTTTATGGCTGTTATGCGGGCGTTTTTCAAACACGGGTCGTTCCGTGGTCAGAAAGCGATACCCTGCAGGTGTCACACCGATGTCGGCCACGAGAACTTCGCCGCAGTAATCCGACCCCTGAGGCAAAACAAAACAGGGCTTTAAGGCAATAAAGGTGACGGTCAGATCAGCTTTGACCGCACAGCCTAAAATACGGCCGCTGTCTGACTCGATACCGCTTGGCACATCCACTGCCACGGTAAAGGCCGGGCAGTCGTTGATGGTCTGTACAACATCAGCCGCTATGCCTTGCAGATCGCGGTCAAGCCCGATGCCGAACAAGGCGTCAATCAAAATGTCTTGCTGGTCAAACGGCGTGTTTTCGGTAATTTTCGTCAACCGCAGGCGATCATAGTAATAGCGTGCCTGTTCGGTTTGCGGGGCACCCAGCGGGAAAACCGCGGTAACCCTGGCGCCATGCTCGGCCAGGCATTCGGCTATGACACAGCCGTCGCCCCCGTTATTGCCTTTGCCGCATACCACGGTGATGGCTTTGCCGCGCACGTCGATTTTCTGCATCAAAAGCTCCGCCGCCGCGTTGCCGGCGCGGAACATCAGCTCCCGAAAAGAAAAAAAGCCGTTTTGCACGGCATTTTCCTCGGAAGTTTGAATCAACGCTTTGTCTAAAATCTTCAAAGCGGTCACTCCCCTTTATTTAAAAGCACTGTTGGCAATGAACTTTGGAATGAATTTTACGATCGCGCCGCGCAGTCGTTCATCCGGCGCGAAGACCAGATAAAGGGTACCTTTGCCTTCGGTCGTGGCGGCCAGCAGATAAGCGCCCGGATCATCTTGATTACAGGCGATGGTAACCTCCTTACCGTTGAGGTTGTTTAATTGGGCGGGATTGAACTTTTCCAACCGTGAGACAGTGGATAATTCGAACGTAAGAACGCGCTTGCGGGAGCTTTTGTTTAAAATTTTGTCCACATCCATGGTGCCGTTGGTGACAATGTATTCATACTCCACATGAAAGCGGCCGGACAACTTATACGCCCCGTAAAAGGCACCGAAGACCAACAGCAAAGCAATAGCCGGAACACCAAGGGAAAATCCCAACAAAAATACGATGCCTGACAGCAATACGGTTAAACCCCAAATGCCAATCATAACGGCAAAGGTCTTGCCGTTTTTTCGAATGGCGACAATTTGTTCGAAGAAGGTATCCATAATACAGTTTCCTCCTGAGATCAAGTTAAGATATCACTATTATACACGTTTTTACTAATACTTGCAATCTTTTTTATTTTGTTATATAATAAGTTTACCTTTTATTAACATTCGGAGGTGCGGTATGCGAATCCGGGAAGGATATTATTTAGAAGAACATGCAGGGCAAACGGTGGTGGCCTCAAAACAGGAACCCATGGAAAACGTCATTGTCCTGAACGAAACGGCGGTTTTTCTTTGGAATCTGATGATGGATAAACAGCCAACCAAAACTGAACTGTTAAAAGCGCTGCTTGACCGGTTTGATATTTCCACCGTGCTGGCGCTCGGCGATTTGGACACCTTTTTAAGATCAATGAAAGAGAATGGGATTATAACAGAATGAGAAAAAATGAGAATAACGCCAAAACGCTGAAATGGATATATGATCGTTGTAAGCGGTATGTGCCGTGTGTGGCGCTGTTATCGTTGATTGCAATTTTTACATCGCTCTGTTCGGTATGGCTGGCGTTGATCAGCAAACGGGTTTTGGACATCGCCACAGGAGCGGAAAGCGGCAGCATGCGATTTTACAGCGTGCAGTTGTTTGTTGTGATTGCTTTTGAGGTATTGCTCAGTGCCGGCACTTCCTTTTTAAATACCTACACCAATGCCAAGATGACCATTTCACTTAGGAATTATCTTTTCAGCACGATCTGCAAAAAGAAGTATTCCGCCATTTGTTCCTACCATTCAGGTGATCTGCTTAACCGTTTTACGTCGGATATTGATGTGGTGGTGAACAGTGCGGTTTCAATCGTTCCCAGCGTCGTTTCCATGGTTACTAAGATCGTCGCGGGGGTAGGGGCGTTGCTGGTCATGAACCCCAAGCTCGCCATGATTGTGCTTGTACTGGGATTCACGGTGCCGGCCATTGGCCGCACCATTAACAAGCGGTATAAATACATGCACAAGGAATGCCAGCGAACCGAGGGTCGTTCACGCTCTTTTTTGCAGGAATGCTTTGAAAACATTGTGGTCATCAAAACCTTTGTCAGCGAGATTCCGTTTATTAAAAAACTGGATCAGTATATGGATGAGAACTTCCGCTTAAAAATCAAGCGCACCGGCATTTCGCTGATTGCGCACATTGCGCTGTACACCTTTTTCACCTTTGGCTATTACGCCGTGTTGGTTTGGGGCGCGGGCAACATCGCCAAGGGTTTGATCACCTATGGTACTTTGATGGCGTTTTTACAGTTGGTTTCACAGCTGCGGGCGCCGCTGCAAAATGTTTCGGGCATTATGCCGCAGTATTATTCCGCCATTGCTTCGGCTGAGCGGCTGGTCGAGCTTGAGGAACAGCCGGATGAAACGGCGTTGCTTGACCGGGAAAAAATGCTGGCTTTCCGGCAAAATTTCCGGTCGTTGGAGATCAACCATGTGTATTTTCGGTATGACGGGGAAGACATTTTGCAGGATTGCACCTTTCATGTGCAAAGCGGCCGGATCACGGCGATTACCGGAGAATCAGGCAGCGGTAAAAGCACCCTGTTTAAGTTGATTTTAGGGCTTTACGAGCCGCAGTCCGGCAACGTTACCGTGAATGGCGATATGATGCTTGATACTTCTTTGCGCGGTCTGTTTGCCTATGTTCCGCAGGGAAACATGGTGCTTTCGGGAACTGTGTGGGACAATATCACGCTATATGACAGCAGCATCAGTGAGGAGCAGATTATTGAGGCGACCAAAGCCGCCGAAATTTACGATTATATCCTCTCCACGCCGGACGGCTTTCAAACCGTGCTGTCCGAGCGCGGCGCCGGGCTTTCCGAAGGGCAGATCCAGCGTATTTCGATTGCACGCGCACTGTTGACCGACGCGCCGGTTTTATTGTTGGATGAAGCAACCAGCGCGCTGGATGAAGACACCGAGACCCGCGTACTTTCCAATATTAAAAAAATGACCGGTAAAACGGTGTTGTTCATTACTCACCGTAATACCAGTCTGAAAATCTGTGACAGTATTGTGCATGTGGAAAACAAGAAATTCTGCGTGATCAAATAGAACGTCTTTTAGAGCGTCTGCTCGGGGAGTGGATCTTTCGCTTTTGAATGAGCAGAATCAGCCGGGCGCAAATCGCGCCGTTGAGAAGTAAATAAACCAATCCGCCCGTTAAGGGGTGCGCCCCGCCTGTCAGCCATGTTTTGCCGGAAACGGAAATATGGAAAAAGGCGGGGTAATTTTCCGCAATCGAAAACGCTCCCAATACCAATGCTCCAAGCAAATTGGAGGCAAAACGGGCGATCACCGCCGCCAACAACGACTGGGTGGCTTCTACCAATAGGCAAAGCATCAGGTTAAAGACAGCCAAATTGAAAGCATACAGCCTGCCGCCCGCAAACAACTCTTTTTCTAACGAAAGAGAGAGTATCGTGAGCAATACGGCGGTCACGATCACATTGTAATATTTGCGGTAGAGCCGAAACAGATACCCACGCAGCAACAGTTCCGTGGCAAGGGTATTGGCAAGCAGCGCCAAGACCCAAAAAAGCAACTGGGAAACATTAGCCTTTGAACCGAAGGTCAAACTGTGCAGCAGCTTAAGAAGACCGGTGCAAAGCGCCAACGGCAAAACCCCGCAAACAATCCCGAAAAACAGCCGCCGCCCTTCGTGCCTGGGTTTAAAAAAAGCAAGCTGTCGGCGTTCCACCGGTAGGAAAAAGATCAGGGTCAAAGCCAATACCACGGCAAGCGAAAAGACTTCATTCACCAAAGCGGATCGCGCGGCGGAACCTTTGCTGTAGGTCGGCAAAAAATTTATAACAAGAACGGCTGTATCAAAAAAGAAAAGAGTTTTAAAAATATTCAAAAGCGTGTTTTTCAAAATCATCACCAACATGATTATAGTATATTTTTTCCGTCTTCGCAATCTTTTTTTAAAGGAGTTATATGACTATGGTGCAGATTCACCCCATTCCGCCGCTTTTCGACCGGCATTCTCGGGTATTGATCTTAGGTAGTTTTCCATCGGTCAAATCGCGTGAACAAGCATTTTTTTACGGGCATAAGCAAAATCGGTTTTGGCGGGTGGTACCGGCTTTGTTTGGGGAGCAGATGCCGCAGACCGTAGAAGAAAAGAAGGCGTTCGCTTTGCGGCACCGCTTGGCGCTGTGGGATGTGATCGCCCGCTGTGAGATCGAGGGATCGGCCGATTCGACCATTCGGGAAGTGCAGGCCAACGACTTGAATGTAATTTTACAACATTGTGATATCCGGCAGATTTTTGTAAACGGAAAAACAGCCGAAAAACATTATCGGCACTTGATCGAGCCGAAAATCGGTCGCACGGCGATTTGTCTGCCTTCCACCAGCCCCGCCAACGCCGCTTGGAGCGAGGAAAAACTGATAGGGGCATGGTCTGTTATCAAGGAATACTTATAAAAAAGGGGCTGTCGCACGAAGACAGCCTTCCAAAACATTAGAACAACAACCGGGCCGCCCAAAAAAGGGTTGCCCGGTTGTTCTGCTAATTCAGAAAGAAATCAAGTAGGATTCCCGTTCGATTTTGAGGCATCCGGCAAATCATGTTCATGAAGGATCACACCGTCCGCTTTCAGTGCATTCTGCAGCGCACTTATATCCGCATGGGAAAAATCATCAAACATTGCCGCGGCGGTGCCGGCGGCCTGCCCTGTGACCGCACAGCATGGGATCACCCGCATTACGTCCCACATTCCTTCTGTTACCGACGTGCATCTTCCGGCGCAGATCAGATTTTTAATTTTGCAGGAATACAGCGTTCGGAACGGAACCTCATAAACCGGGCCGCGCTTGCGCCAATCGGAAACCATCCCGATCGAATCCTCAAACCGGGCGTGCATTTCCTCTGTGGCAAGCGAATATTCCCCGGCGATCCGGCGGGTCATCCGCAGTTGGGGGATGGTGGGAATGGTGGCAGGCTCGAAAGTCTGATCCCGAAGGCGTTTCTTTTTTACATCCTCGATAATTGCGTGATGGGAAAGAATGGTCAGCTCGGAGATTTCCTTGCCGTTCAATCCCGAAAAACGGCGGTTGACCAGCGTTTGAACTTCGCTTTTTCCTTCCTTCTTTTCTTCATCCGGTATATCCGCGACGCCGAGTGGATGGCAAACATAGCCATCCTTCCCTGCGGAATAATACCATGCCGCCAGCAAATTGCCCTGCCGGAAGGTCTCTGTCGGCGCTCCGGCGAAGAAGGCGAGATCGGCATCTCCCGAAGCATCGACAAAGGCATCGGCGGCGATTGCCTGTCTGCCGCTTTTGTTCTCTATGATCGCGGCGGAAATCGCACCGTTTTCCGCAACGCACGCAACGGCGGTTGTTCCGTAAAGAATTTCAACGCCTAAAGCAAGCAAAAATTGCTCTGTGGAAATGGCAAATAACTGCGGATTAAAATTCACCTCAAACCGCGGATTTCTCCCCGTTCGCCGGGAGGGATCCTGCTCCGCGATCCAATTCTGATAGCCGCGCTTTTCATCATGGGCGATTTCAATTGAAAGCCGCAGCAACTCCTCCGCAAGCCCGAAGGAAACCTGATGCCCATATCCATCGCAGAGGGGAAGATAAATTGTAATCAAGCCGGCAGTGGCAAGTCCGCCGAGCAGAAACCCGCGTTCCGCAAGCAAAACCTTTTTTCCCTGCCTTGCCGCGGCCGCAGCGGCGGCAATCCCTGCAACGCCGCCTCCTAAAACGAAAACATCGCAGCGATGCGTAACCTTTGTTATGAAGGTTTCCTTAATTTCCATACAATACTCACATTCATATTTTTTAGTACTTGTCAAAAAATGCGGAAGTTATCCAATTTTTAACCGTTCTGAAAAATTCGGGGCTGCCGCCTGTGATTTTGCTCACTTGCGACTGCCCCTTTAATAAAAATTTTTTGCAGTATTCGCGTTATGAAAGCAGGGCGCGATCGTTGGCAAATTCGGTGCCGCTGGACTTGGTGAAGGCCTCCAGCAGGTCGTCTACCGTTAGTCTCTTTTTGTCTTCACCCGCAATATCCAAAATGATTTTTCCGTTGTTCATCATGATTAAACGGTTGCCGTGGGCGATCGCGTCTTTCATATTGTGGGTGACCATCATGGCTGTCAGGTGTTCTTCTTCAATGAATTTGTCTGACAAGGCCAAGACCTTGGCGGCGGTTTTGGGGTCAAGCGCCGCGGTGTGCTCGTCTAAAAGCAACAGCTTTGGCTTTTTCATGACCGCCATTAACAGCGTAAGCGCCTGGCGTTGTCCGCCCGACAACAGCCCTACTTTGGTGGAAAGACGATCTTCCAGCCCTAAGTCCAGCTCGGCCAAAATTTCTCGAAAATACTTGCGCTCGGCGGTGTTCAGCGCCCATTTTAAGGTACGCCGTTGTCCGCGGCGGGCGGCAAGCGCCAAATTTTCCTCGATCCACATGTCAGCGGCAGTGCCCATCATGGGGTCCTGAAACACACGCCCTAAAAAGGCGGCGCGCTTGTGCTCGGGCAGGCGGGTCACGTCTGCTCCGTCAATGGTAATGGCGCCGCTGTCAACCGGATAGACGCCCGCGATCATGTTCAGCATGGTGGATTTGCCCGCGCCGTTGCCGCCGATCACGGTGACAAAATCCCCGTCGTTCAAGGTCAGATTCAGCCCGTTTAGGGCACGCTTTTCATTGATCGTGCCGGGGTTAAAGGTTTTATAAACGTTTTTGATCTCAAGCATTGTCGGCGCCTCCTTCTGTTTTTGCAGGCTCATCGACCGATTTTATGCGTGATTCCGAAAGCTTTTTCCGCCAATAGGGGATCCCTAAGAAAACGGCGACCACAATAGCCGAGAACAGCTTTAAGTCATTGGCGTTAAGACCCAGCCACAGCACAAAGGTGATGACGATATAATAGATAATACCGCCAAACACTGCGGCAACCAACTTTAAGGCAAAGTTTTTAAACAATTTTCCAAACAGCACTTCACCGATGATCACCGAGGCAAGCCCGATTACGATAGCGCCTTGCCCCATTTTTACGTCGGCAAAACCCTGATACTGTGACAAAAGACCGCCCGACAGTGCTACGATACCGTTGGAAATGATAAAACCGATGATCTTGTTGGTGGAAGTATTGATGCCGTTGGCACGCGCCATGGCCTGATTACAGCCTGTTGCACGGAGCGAGTGCCCGAGTTCGGTGCCGAAAAACCAATACAACAAGGCAATAATAACAACGGCGAACAAACCGCCCACCAAGATCGCTTTTGGAATATTACGCAGGGAAAGCAGCAAGTGGAATTTCTGAACGGAAAGCGGCAGATTAGACTTGCCGCCGGAGATGCGAAGATTGACCGAGTAAAGCGCAATTTGGGTTAAAATACCGGCCAAAATGGCGGGAATACCGAATTTGGTATGTAACAATCCTGTTACAAGCCCGGTCAAACAACCGACCAAAAACGCCAACAGAACCGCAAGATAGATGTTCAAACCGCCGGTGGTACAAACCACCAATACCATGCCGCCGGTGGCGAATGAGCCGTCTACCGTAAGGTCGGCAAGGTCAAGAATTTTATAGGTAATATATACCCCAATGGCCATAATGCCCCAAATAATACCCTGCGCAACGGCGCCCGGCATAGAACTGATTAAGTTAGATAGTGAGGCGAAAAAAGCGCCCATGATAATTTTCATTCCTTTCGCGAAGGTCAAAAAAGCCGTTTAAAAACACGAATCAGCGATAAGGCGGTTTCCCGCCCTATCGCCGTTTTCTTGATAAGATTTTATCAAAGAAGATTATTTTTACTCTGCGGCCTCGTTGATAGCGGTATAACCGGCCGGAACGGTAATGTTCAGCTTTTCACAACGAGAAGCAACATATTCCTTGGTCAGATCCGAAGCATAGCCGATTTCAGTCTCACCGGGTTTTGCGCCGTTTACCAAAATTTCATAAGCCTGCTTGCCGGCCTCGTAACCGATGCTGTAATAGTCGATCGAAAGGGTGGCAATGCCGCAGCCTTTGCAGATATTTTCCTCGCCGGCAATGATCGGAATACCGGCCGGTTCGGCGATATTGTTGATGATCTCGGTGTTCGAAGCCATGGAGTTATCGGTCGGGACATAAATAGCCTCAACCTCAGCGCAGGCGGCGGTGACGATCGAAGCGATGTCGTTCGAGTCGGCGCTGGTGTACTCTTTGGTGGTGAAGCCAAGGGACTGCAAGGCTTTTGCAACCTCAACCGCCTGATATTTAGAGTTGGATTCACCCGAGTTATAAAGGATACCGATGGTCTTTACATCAGGCAGCAGTTCGGTAAACATGGCGGCTTGTTCGGCAAGAGGAGCCAGATCACAGGTGCCGGTAATGTTCATGCCGGTCGTGCCCGTCCAGTTATCGATCGAAAGAGCCGAGGCATAATCGGTGATCGAGGTCGCGACGATCGGAATGGTATCGGTTGCCGATGCGGCTGCCTGCAAAGCCGGAGTGGCATTGGCCATGATTAAGTCAACATTGCTTGAAACAAAGGAGTTGACAATGGTTGAGCAGGTGGCAGGTTCGCCCGCGGCGTTTTGCAGATCAAATTCCACATCATCGCCAAGCAGTTCTTTCAAAGCGTCTTGAAAGCCTTTGGTGGCGGCGTCTAACGCGTCGTGTTGAACCAACTGGCAGATGCCGACTTTATATTTTGCGGAAGATTTTCCACAGCCGGATAGACATACGCAAAGGGAAAGCGCAAGGGTCAATGCTAAGATAATTGAACAAACTTTTTTCATTTTTTTTACTCTCCTTACAAGAAAAATAGGGGGTGATCGGCAGATTACGGCCTACCCATACGTATAATATAATCCTTTAAAGCGCTAAAGTCAAGTTTTTTTTAATTTGTAGTGGAAATTCTTAG
>CAJOQU010000118.1 GCA_905236975.1 uncultured Clostridia bacterium | reverse complement strand
GCCGAAGATGCGAAAAGAATCATTGAAGAATACACCAATTTGTATGCCGAGATGACTGCCAATGACACCGCATCGGTAGACCTGCAAAGGTTAAAAGACCGCCTTAATCTGCTTTCAAAGAAAAAATCAAAGTTGCTTGAATATAATGTATCGGGACAGATAAGCGACCGTGATTTTGTGGAGATGAACAAACAGATTTCGGACGAGTCCGCCGAGATTTATTCCGCCATTGAAGAAACGCAAAATGAAATAAACTCCCGTGCCGGATACAAGCAAAAAATCGAAGAAATCAAAGCTATATTACAAAAAGCGGAAAGCGAAGCATCCGGGAAGATGATAGACTCCGCTTTTGTGAACAAGTATATCGACAAGATCTATGTGACCCCTATTGACGACAGCACCTGTGAGATTTCAGTTAAGATTTTCACCGGCGATACATTCGGTAAAGTGTATGAAAAAGCAAACCGCCATCTTGCCGGTCGTACGGGACACACTTTTAAAAAGATGATCGAGTCTTATGAAAACAGCATGAAATAAGGCTTTTTTGTATAAGTGTGGGCACAGACAAATATGTCTGTGCCCGCCTTATTTTTTAATTTTTATTCTTTTTCAGATCGCTTTCGGATTACACACGTGGGATTTCCGCCGACGATTTTTTATGGCACAAAGTACCGCCAACCATGCTGTTCGCGCCGTTGATCCCTCCGTCGCTGCATTACCAAAAACTCATGTGGACAAAAAAGCAATATCTAAAAGGCATAGCATCTTTGAGGTTGCGCATAAAAACATACGCAACCTCGAAATGTTGTATAGACAAGGCAATCATTCTTTGCTATAATGGCAATGTACCAAATTTGCCGCTTGAATTGTCATAACATTGATCAACTTGAAAAGACGATTCGCTTTCGTAGATGCCACTGAGGTGAGAAAATGCCGAACTATGAAAATTTAAGTAAAACAACCGCCGAAAAGGTAGTACTTTTTAAAAACAGCGAATATGCCTTTCAAGATACGAATGCCATAAGGCGGGATAATACCCACGATAAGCCGACCGTTATTCGGTCGCCGTTTATTCGGGACTGCGATAAGATACTCAACTGCCCCTTTTATAACCGCTATGCCGATAAAACGCAGGTGTTTTCGTTCTATAAAAATGATGACATTTCAAGGCGCGGTCTGCATGTGCAGTTGGTTTCCCGCATTGCACGAACAATCGGAAAGGCATTAGGGCTTAATCTTGAACTTATAGAGGCAATCGCTCTCGGTCACGATATAGGCCATACACCCTTCGGGCATGCCGGAGAAAGTTTTCTTGACGAAATATTTTTTGAACACACGGACAGGCATTTTGCCCACAATATTCATTCGGTAAGAGTGCTTGATAAAATCTTTCCTTATAACATAAGTCTGCAAACACTGAACGGCATTGCTGCCCATGACGGCGAACTTGAATTATCCGAGTACAGACCTGAACCGCTTGAATGTTTCAGCAAGTTTGATGCTCAAATCAAAGGTTGTTACATAGACAAAAGCAACATCAAAAACTTAGTTCCCTGTACGCTTGAAGGATGCGTTGTGCGAATCTCGGATATTATCGCGTATCTCGGCAAAGACCGGCAGGATGCCGAGCGGGCAAATCTCTTGTCAGATACCGATTATAAAGACGGTCCTATCGGCGTGATCAACGCCGAAATCATCAACAATCTTGTGGTAAACATTATTGAGAACAGTTTCGGCAAGCCGTATATTCAAATGGATGCCGAACACTTTGCCGCATTGCAAAAAGCCAAAGCGGATAATTATGAACTGATTTATAAGAACAAGACGGTCGCCGGTACACTGAATACTATTGTAAAGCCCATGATGCGTGAAATGTATGAAAAGCTTTTATCCGATTTGAAATGCAAAAATCTTGATTCGGTAATATACAGGCATCATATTAACTATGTAAATAAGGCACATTACCGCCGGAAAACGCCTTACGAAAACGAAGAACCAAACCAAATTGTAGTAGATTATATCGCAAGCATGACCGACGATTATTTCGTTGATTTGCATGCGCATTTATTTCCTGACAGCGGCTTAAAGATTGCATATAAGGGGTATTTTGATTAAAAAAGCATGATCCGGTATACTCATGAAGGTTTAAAAAAATTCATTTGACATATAGCCTAACCTGCATAACGAAAACGAAATTTGCCGATTTTGGATTGACTTCCCGCTCGCTTGCGGCTATAATGAAGGAAGATTTTTATGAAGTGGGAGCGGAAAAATGAAAGAAGTTTCTTCCTTAATGGGTGTTCGGCAGGACGTACGGGTGGTTGACGCGACCCTGCGCGACGGCGGCCTTGTCAATGATTTTCGATTTGACGACGATTTTGTCAAAGCCTTATATGAAACCAATCTGAAAGCCGGAGTGGATGTAATGGAAGTCGGCTACAAAGCCTCCTCCGCGCTGTTTGATCCCGCCAAATTCGGCAAATGGAAATTCTGCCGTGATGATGAGATCCTTTCCGTGATCGGGGAAAACAACACCGACATGAAGCTGGCCGTGATGGCGGATGTGGGGCGCTGTGACTACAAGACCGATATTCTCCCCAAGAAAGACAGTCCGATCGATGTGATCCGTGTGGCGACCTATGTGCATACCATACCCGCGGCGCTTGACATGATTGAGGACGCCAAGGCCAAGGGCTATGAAGTCACCTGCAACATCATGGCCATTTCCAGTGCGCAGGAGAGCGATCTGCGGGTCGCGTTGGATATGCTGTCCGCCTCCCCGGTGGATGTGATTTATATTGTTGACAGCTACGGTTCGCTTTACCCCGAACAGATCGACCGTATTGCCGCGGTGTACAGCGAATACGCCAAAAAGTATAACAAAAAGCTTGGTATGCACGCCCATAACAACCAGCAGTTGGCTTTTGCCAACACCATTGAAGCCGTGGGCGACGGCGTAAGCTGGCTGGACGCGACTTATGCCGGCATGGGGCGCGGTGCGGGCAACTGCCCCATGGAGAATTTACTGGGCTTTTTAAAGAACCCGAAATACAACATGTTCCCCGCCATCTGCTTTATTGAAGAACATATGCAAAAGCTGCGCGAACAGGGCGTGGTATGGGGCTATGATTTGCAGTACCTTGTGACCGGTCTTTTGAACCAACACCCCCGTACCGCCATTGAGTTTACCAAAAACGGCCGCCGCGATCATGCCGAATTTTACCGCGAGATCATGGCGTTGGAATAACCCTTTTCTTGAAAAACAAAACCGCCCCCAAGTCTCTGTATAAACCGAGGCTTGGGGGCTGCGTATTTTAACAAAACCCGTGCGGACTATGAAGTTGTAGTTCGCTGTCTAAAGAAGGCTTAAAACCGGCGCGATGCTGCGCTGTAAAATGCCGTTCATATGCGCAATGGCAATGCCGTAATTGGTCATGGGTACCCCGGCGGCCGCGGCGCTTTTCATGCGTTCCCGCATTTCGTTATCATGCAGCATACATCCGCCGCAATGGATCACAAGAGCATAGGGCGAAAGGTCCTCGGGAAATCCATGCCCCGACGTAAAGCAGAGGGACAGTTCCTTTTTGGTATGGGCGGCAAGCAGACGCGGCAATTTGACGGTGCCGATATCCTCACACTGGCGGTGATGGGTACAGCCCTCGCAGATCAGCACCTTGTCGCCGTTGTGCAAACCGTCGATCGCGGCGGCGCCCCGCACAGCGGTTTCCAAAAACCCTTTATATCGTGCCATTAAAATGGAAAAGGAGGTCAGCGGAATATCCTCCGGCACCTCGGCCGCCACAGCCGCAAAGGCCTGTGAATCGGTAATCACAAGCGCCGGGGGTTCGGTCAAACGCGCAAGGGTTTGAGGCAGGTTTTCGACCCCGGTGACCACCGAAACGGCGCCCGCGTCCAAAATATCGCGGATCGCCTGCTGTTGGGGCAGAATCATGCGGCCCTTGGGGGCGGCGCTGTCAATCGGGGTGACCAGCACCACCCACTCACCGGGAGAAACAAAGTCCCCCACATAGCGGATGGTCTTTTGCCCGGCGGGCAGGGCGGCAGCGATGCTGTTTTTCAGCTCCTCAATGCCGAAGCCGGTTTTCGCGCTGACAAACAATCCCTCGCCGTGAGCGGAAACAAGATCGCACTTGTTTTTGGCGATCAGGCAGGGGATGTTACGGGACCGAATATCGGCTAACAGGCGGTTTTCGGCCTCGGTCAGGGGTCGAGTGGCATCGGTCACCAAAACCGCAATATCGCAGGTCGCCAGCGTTTGTACGGTCTTTTTGACCCGCAGCTCGCCCAAGGCTCCCTCATCATCAAAACCGGGGGTGTCGATAATGGTCACCGGCCCCAGCGGCAACAGCTCCATGCTTTTTTGAACGGGGTCGGTGGTGGTGCCTTTGACGTCGCTTACCAGCGACATTTCCTGATTGGTCACCCGGTTGACCAAACTGCTTTTTCCCGCGTTGCGCAGACCGAAAAACCCAATGCGCACGCGTTCGGATCCGGGGGTGTTATTCAGTTCCATACGCACCTCAAAAACGGAAATCCCGGTCGCCTTCGGCAATTTTTACCAGGCGTTCCCGCACGATTTGCCTTACCTTTTCTTTCGGGATATTGCCGATCTCACTCTCGATCATGGCCTCGCCGATACGGCGGGTATCCTCGGTGGCG
Organism: uncultured Clostridia bacterium; assembly: GCA_905236975.1. Classification (GTDB taxonomy): domain Bacteria; phylum Bacillota; class Clostridia; order Oscillospirales; family Acutalibacteraceae; genus UBA737. The sequence goes on along the minus strand of CAJOQU010000118.1, from coordinate 2,862 downwards.
TAGTCCATCAAAAACTCTTTCAGGGTCATCAGGGCGTTGGGGTGGCAGCAGTTTTGGATCTGCCCCGATTTACACAGCGCCATAAAGCGGTCGCCGGTGCGTCCCTCGCGGTAGCAGGCGGTGCAGAACGAAGGAATATATCCCGCCCGCATGAGCCAATTGACCACCTGATCGAGCGTGCGGTTATCGGACACGTCAAACTGTTCGGTGTCGTGCGGGCGTTCCTTCTCACAGTAGCCGCCCACCGAGGTGCGGGAGCCGCCGCTGATCTGGCTGACGCCCAGGCGAATGATCTTTTCGCGCACCTCTGCCGTTTCGCGGGTCGAAATGATCATGCCGGTATAAGGCACCGCAATACGAATGCAGGCGGCGATTTTGCAGAACATTTCGTCCGACAGGGAGTTATCAAAATCGGTGGGGTCAATGTCATCCGCACGCTTGACCCGCGGCACGCTGATGGTATGCGGCCCCACGCCATGCACGGCTTCCAAATGCTCGGCGTGCATCAAAAGCCCGGCAAATTCGTATTGGTAATTATCAAGGCCAAACAAAACGCCGATGCCCACATCGTCAATACCGCCCTCCATGGCGCGATCCATTGCCTCGGTGTGGTAGTTGTAATCATGCTTGGGGCCGGTGGGGTGTAAATACTCGTAGTTTTCTTTGTTATAGGTCTCCTGAAACAGAATATAGGTGCCGATGCCCGCATCGCGCAGTTTGCGGTAATTTTCGACCGTGGTGGCCGCAATATTGACGTTCACCCGGCGAATGGCGCCGTTTTTATGCTTAATGGAATAAATGGTCTTAATGCAATCGAGAATATACTCGATCGGATTGTTGACCGGGTCTTCGCCCGCCTCAATGGCAAGGCGTTTGTGCCCCATATCCTGCAAGGCGATGACCTCGCGGGCGACCTCCTCCTGTGTGAGCTTTTTGCGCGGGATATGTTTATTTTTCAGGTGGTAGGGGCAGTAAAGACATCCGTTCACGCAGTAGTTGGAAAGATAAAGCGGCGCAAACAGCACAATGCGGTTGCCGTAAAAATCCTTTTTGATCTGCTCGGCAAGGTCATATATTTCCTCCACCTTTTCGGGAATGTCGCAAGCAAGCAAAACGCTGGCCTCGCGGTGCGAGAGCCCCTTGCGCAGACGTGCTTTCTCCAAAATTTGATCGATCAACGCCGTATCGTGCTTGTGTTCTTCGGCATAGCGCACGGTGTCTTTGATCTCCCCGTCATGGATAAATTCTTCGGCTTTCATGGACTTAACGTTGTATTCCATTATGATCTCCGTTCTGCCGCTGTTGTGGTAATCAAAACGCCAAATCCCCCCTCAGCGGCAAAGAAGATTTGGTAAAGACGCGGCGACCGCGCCGTTTTTCAGGCGGTGGATACGCCGTTTTTATCAATCGGCCCGATCGGGGTGATCCCCTTTGGCCACAACGATTTCACAGCCGGTTTTTCGCACCCGGTTTTTCAGGCATTCAATGCACTGGGCGGCCTCTTCACCGGTGCAGATTTTGCCGTCGTACAGCAAATATTTTTTGCGTACCGAAACGGGCGAAAGGTTGGGCATCAACACGTTGGCGCCCGCCATAATGCCTTTTTCACGGCCAAGCGGATCCGCCGTGCCGAGCGCCGTGGTGGCGGGCAGCAAAACCGATGGCAGGGTCAAACGGATCAGTGACAGCAAAAAGCAGGTCAGCTCGGCCGAACCGGCCGCCTCCCCGCGGAACGGGGTGTTTTGGTGGGGCAAAAAGGGGCCGATCCCGACCATATGCGGCTGCATCTCTTTCAAAAACAACAGCTCGTCGGCAAGGTCGCGGTCGGTCTGCCCGGGCGAGCCGACCATGAACCCGATCCCGACCTGAAACCCAAGGCTTTTGAGATCGCGAATACAGCGCAGCCGATTTTCAAACCGCATGGCGGCCGGGTGCAGGGTCGCGTAATGAGCGGGGTTGGCCGTTTCGTGACGCAGCAGGTAGCGGTCGGCACCGGCCTCACGCAAGCGGCGATAGCTTTCAAAATCGCGTTCACCAAGCGACAGCGTCACCGCGCAGTCGGGGTGGCGGGTCTTGATGGTGCGCACAATATCCGCCAACATTTCATCGGTATAAAACGGGTCTTCTCCACCCTGCAAAACAAAGGTGCGAAACCCCAAATCATAGCCCGTGTCAGCCGCGCCGGTAATTTCCTCCGGTGAAAGGCGGTAACGCTCGGCCGCCGTATTCCCCGCCCGAATGCCGCAGTAATAGCAATTGTTTTTGCAATAATTGGTAAATTCGATCAACCCGCGTATGTAAATACGGTTGCCGTAAAACCGTTCCCGTGCTGTGCGGGCGCGCTCGGCCAATGCCTCCCGCACCGATTCGCGGTTTTGGATTAAAACAAGATATTCCTCCGCCGACAAGGCGCCGGTGCGGCTTAGCCGATCGATCAGCTCCTCATACATTGCTGAACGCCGCTTTGGAGGAAACGCCTTCTAATTTTCCAATACGCCCGCAAAGGGTATTGATGTCATTTTGCGAGGCGTCGACCACCACGGTGATGCAGTTGATGTTCTTTTTGGCGTAGGGAATGCCCATTCTGCCAATGATGACGTCACGGTAATCCGAAAGGATGCCGTTCAGCTCGGCCACACTTTCGGGTTTTTCCACAATGATTCCGATTACAGCGACTCTTGATTCCATTTTGATGACCTCCATATAAAAATAGACCGCGCCGAAAGACGCGGTCGCAGTCTGTCGAAAAACCCTGTGATCAATCCTTTATGCGGTGTTCAGCCGCATTTGGGTTTTTCTGCCGACATGTGCGGCAGAAAAACTCCTTGTAAGCGAAAACCGCTTGATAAAGCGGTTTTCAAG
>CAJOQU010000117.1 GCA_905236975.1 uncultured Clostridia bacterium | reverse complement strand
CTGCCCGGTTGGCTGGGGAATAGGGATTCGAACCCCAACAAACAGAGTCAGAGTCTGTCGTGCTACCGTTACACAATTCCCCAATATTACACACCATAAAATTGCGGCACTTCCTTATTATACCCCATTTTTCTCCTTTGTCAAGTGTTTTTTGTTTATTTGCAGTGAAGATCCCCCCCAACCTCCAAAGCCAAACGCATTTTATTTCTCGTTGCTCGCTGTTTACCTAAAAAAGTTTATTGACATATGATCACGCCAACGGATGATCTTTCCGTTGGCGTGATCGGATTTATCGTAAATCCGCTGTTTTATTGGTTCAACGTTCCGTTTGCCGCGCCAAGCCGGGCGGCGGCGTCTGATACGGTGCGGTGACAGGTAAAAAGCACCGTCTGCCCCTTTTCGGAATACTGCTTTAAAAAGGCCACGGCGGCCTCGGCTCGGGTGTCGTCATACCGACAAAGCACATCGTCAAGAAACAGAGGTAAGGTCTCGCCGTTTTCAAAAATCAGCTCCGACAAAGCCAGCCGCAGGCTCAAATAGGCCTGATCCTCCGTGCCGCTGCTTAAATACGCCGACTCCTTGCCGCCGAACACATCGGGGCGCTCCACATGAATGTCAAAGGCTTTGGAAATCTGCATGCCGCTGTAACGGTTGCCGGTCAGTCCCGCAAAGATTGCCCCGGCCTTTTTATCAAGCGCGGCGCCGTAGCCGCGGCGAAGCCGGGCAAAGCTGTCGTCCAGCACCTGCATGGCGAGCTCCGCCGCTTGACAGAAATGCTCCTGCTCGGCAATCTTTTCCCGCAGGGCGGTAATTTCCTCCTGCAAAGCGCCGGGCTCCTTCACATGCCGCAGGGTGGCTTTCGCGTCCGCATCAGCCGCCGCCAAAGCGGTCTTTTTTTCCGTGATATCCTGCAAAAGCGCGGCGTATTCCGCCTTTAATACCTCAAAATCGGCGGTCTGTGTCTGTTCGGTCGAAAGCGTTGCCAGCTTTTTGCGCGCCTCGTCATACGACAGATCGCCCACATCCCGCGCCAGATACCGCAGCCGCTGTTTGTATTCTTTTTGTTTGTCGGCCTGCTCGGTAAGCAACGGCAGGGCGGCCTTGACCTCTTCTACCGTTTGTGCGGCGCGATAACGACCGAAAAGCGTGAACAGATCCTGTTGTTCGGCCTTCAACCGTGTCTGCAAGGTATCGACAGCCTTTTCACAATCGTCAAGCAGGGTTTTCTGCCCCGCGATCACAGCGGCGCTGCTGCCCAAAGCCGCTTCCACCGCCGCCAAGTGGACACGCACCTCTGACAGCGCCTGCACAGTCTCGCTTTCCTTGGCCTTTTGTTCGGCGCAAAGGGTCTTTTGCCCGTCGATCGATCGCTCCAGCCGGGCGATTTCTTGTTTTTTGTGCCGAAAAAGGATCACGGCCGCCAACGAGCAGGCCACTGCCGCGCCCCCGCAGATCCCGACCGCTATGATTTGCTCAAACAAAGCCAGCAAAACTGCCGCCACCGCCAGCACGATTGCCGCTATCCCCAGAAAGAGACAGCTTGTTTTCCGGCGGGTCGCCAAGGTGTCGGTCAAGGCATCTTGCTCCTTTTGCGCGTCCTCCGCCGCCGCGTGAAACTGTGTGCGTTCCGTTTCCAACCGGTCGGCCTTTGCCCTTAATTCCGCCGCGTGTGCGGGCGTGATTTCTTCATCGGGGTGTTCGGCAAGCTGAATGCTCCGGCGCAGGTTTTCGGCTTCGTCGGTTTTTTCGCTGATTTTTTGTGCGGTTGCCTCGACCTTGCGCAGGCAGAAATCCAGCTTTTTTACATACAGTTCGTCCATCAAGCTGCCGTCGGTCAGGGCAAGGGCTTGGTTCAACCCATCCAGTTCCTGCTTGCAATCCAGCATTTCCCGCAGTTTTTCGGCGTTGCGAACATCTTGCTCACGGTCGATTTTTTCCTTTAAATCCGCCGCTTGCCCTGTCATTTGTTCAATTTTGGCAGCTGCGGCTTTAGCGGCGGCCTGATGCTCGCGGTAGTCGGTTAAAGTCTGTTCCGTTTTAGCGAGTTCTTCGTTTAATTCGGCCAGGCGGCGTACGTTTTTATCATATTGCCCGGTACGGCCGCTTTTGGATTTCAGTGCCAGTCGTGCCTTTTCAAGACGCGAATAAACGGTATTGTAAGAAACCGTTTCCTCCCCCGTGGTGACCAGGTTAGACAACTT
>CAJOQU010000116.1 GCA_905236975.1 uncultured Clostridia bacterium | reverse complement strand
TTCTTTTCCGCTGTTGCCTTGGCCGGCTTCTTTTCTTCCGGTGCGGCGACGGTGATTTCGGCGTTGGCTTTTACAAAATCAATCGCTTTGCCGACCGCCAAATCCTTGGCAACCTCTTCCGCCGGGATAGCCGCTTTGACCTGATCGACCTCTACGCCGTAATTTTCAGCCATTTTGGCATATTCCTCATCGATCTCTTTTTCATCGGCGGTGATGCCCTCCAACTCGACGATCTTTTCAAGCGCCAGGCGGTACTTCACCTGTGACTCGGCCTGCGGGCGGAAGGACTTTTTAAACTCCTCTAACGATGAATTGGTGTATTTTAAGTAGGTTTCCAGGTTCAAACCCTGCGACTGCAAGCGGTAGGCAAACTCCTCTACGCTTTGGTTTAACCGGTTTTCGAACATTGCCTCGGGAATTTCACCCTTGATGCTGTCAACGATCTGCTGTACCAGTGCGTTTTCCACCGCTTCCTCAGCGGCCTTTTCCTTGCGCTCGATCGCCTTCTTTTTCAGATCGGCCTTTAACTCTTTAACGGTGTCAAACTCACTGACGTCTTTGGCGAACTCATCGTCAATGGCGGGCAGTTCTTTGACCTTGATCTCATGCAGTTTAACCTTAAAGACCGCCGCTTTGCCGGCAAGCTCCTTGGCGCCGTAATCCTCCGGGAAAGTGACATTGACATCAAATTCATCGTCAATGTTATGGCCTTCGATCTGTTCCTCAAAGCCGGGAATAAACTGACCCGAACCCAGTTCTAACGAATGACCCTCGGCCTTGCCGCCGTCAAACGCCTTGTCATCCACAAAGCCCTCAAAATCAATGACCACGGTGTCGCCTTTTTGGGCGGCGCGATCCTCGACAGAGACCATGCGGGAATTGCGCTCGGCCATGGCGGAAAGCTCGGCGTTGACCTCGGCCGCGTCTACCTTTACGGCGGCCTTTTCAGCCTTCAAGCCCTTATAATCACCCAATTCGATCTCGGGGTAAGTGGTTACGGTAATCTTGAAATCAACCCCGTCCTCTTTAGAGATGGAGACCAGATCAAAATCCATTTTATCGTTGATGACTTTGAGCTTTGATTCGTCAATAGCTTCTTCGACCACATCGTTATAAAGCAGATTCAATGCGTCTTCAAAAAAGACTTCTGCGCCGTAGTAGGTCTCGATGATATGCAGGGGAGCTTTGCCCTTTCGAAAGCCCGGCACATTGATTTTTTTACCGTTTTGTTTGTAAGCGGTTTTGATCGCCTCGCGGAATTTTTCACCGTCGATCGTGATCTCAAGCTCGTAACGGTTAGTCTCAACCTTTTTTGTTTCCTTTAAACTCATTATGATTCCTCCGCATCATTTGCATAACTTCAAGTATTATAACATATGAAAGAAATTTTTTCCATAGATTTTTTAAACTTTCTGTAAATTCGGCATATTTTCCATATTACGCGATCAAAATCGGTGTAAAATCCATGCAATCACAGGAAATCAGGTGCAATTTCACACCGTCATATTCAGATGTGGCGTTATGAAAGCCCGCGCCATGGATATGTCCATGCCAGACCTCGGTGATGCCATACTGTTTGATGACCTCAAAAATTTCGGTACAGACGGTTCCCCCATAGACCGGCGGATAATGCAAAAACAGGCGGATCGGCAAGCCGGTTTTTTCGGCCGCCGCCAGCGACAACGATAGCCTGCCCGCTTCCCGTGCGATAATCTTACGGTCGGCGCCTGCATCGTAAAACCAGCCGCGTGTACCCGCAATGGCCAATCCTTCCCGCACAATGCAATCGTTAAACAGCACACTGACCGATCGAAATCCGTTTTGATCCAAAAAATCGGTCAATTTTTTTTTGGTATTCCACCACAAATCATGATTGCCTTTCAGTAAAATTTTTTTGCCGGGCAGTGATTCCAAAAAGGCAAAATCCTCTTTGGTATCTTCCAGCTTTAAAGCCCATGAAAAATCACCCGGTAAGACAACGGTGTCTTCCGGGGTGATCAATCTTTTCCAGTGGGCGGAAAGTCGTTCAATGTGATTTTCCCACCCTTTGAAAACATACATGGGTTTATCCGCCCCGAATGATAAATGCAGGTCGGATATGGCATAAATGCTGATAATGTTTCACCGCTTTTCGGTATATTTGAAAACAAGCAACGCATACTAATGGCGACCTTACAAGGTCGGAAAGGAAAGATCGATATGCAAGAATCTAATTGTGAAACCAGACAATGTATTTCCTGCGACGTCAAAAACTGTGTCTACCATACTATGGAGAACACCTGCGCCGCCGGTAAAATTCAGGTTGGCCACGGCGAAGCATCCTGCTGCAGCGATACCTGCTGCGACACCTTCAGCGTGAAGGAGTAAGCGATCAGTCCGGCGTGATTTGAAGCGCCGCAAAGACCGCGCTTGCCATTTGGTCTTTTTCGCAAATTTCCTTAAATCTTACATGGGCGTTTTCCAATGCCGCAATGGGCGCGGGGATGCTTGTGTGAGTAAGCTCGGACAGCAGTCGCACCTTGTCGAACTCGCTGTCCGCCTTTTTTTGCCCCACGGCTGTCAGCACACTGTCGGCAAATTTATAGGGCGAGGCGGTCGAGGCGATCACACAGGGTCTGCTGTCACCGGTTGCCTGCCGGTACTGCTCATACACATTGACCGCCACGGCGGTATGGGTATCACACAGATAGCCTTTTTCAGTAAAGGTGCGGGCAATGGTGTCACGGGTCGCGTTGTCGTCACAAAAGCCGCCCCAAAAGATTTCATCCATTTTCGCTTTGACCTCGGGCGAGATTTCAAACCGACCGGTTTTTGCCAGCTGCGCCTGACAGGCCGCCACCTGCTTATCATCCCCGCCGGAAAGCTCGAACAGCATTCTTTCCAGATTGCTGGAGATCAAAATATCCATTGATGGCGAAATGGTGGTATAAAAATCACGGTTGCGGTCATAAATCCCGGTTTCGATAAAGTCGGTCAACACCTTATTGGCGTTCGAGGCACAGATCAGTTTTGCAATCGGCACGCCCATTTTTTTGGCGTAATAGGCGGCCAAAATGTTGCCGAAATTGCCGGTCGGCACCACCACATTGAAGCCGTTTTGCAGGTCTTCCCCGCGGTTCAGCAGATCACAATAAGCCGATACATAATACACGATCTGCGGTGCAAGCCGCCCCCAGTTGATGGAATTGGCCGAGGAAAACTGCATGTTGTTGGCCGCTAACGCAGCCTTCACAGCCGGATCGGTGAAAATGGCCTTGACGCCGGTCTGCGCGTCGTCAAAATTGCCGTGAATACCGAAAACATGCACATTTTCACCCTTTTGCGAGGCCATTTGCAGTTTCTGCATTGTGCTGACGCCCTGACTGGGGTAAAACACAATGATTTCGGTATTGGGAACATCGCAGAACCCCTCTAACGCGGCCTTGCCGGTATCACCCGAAGTTGCCACCAAAATAACCGTTTTTTTGCCCCCCGCCGTTTTTCCGGCCGAGGTCACAAGCAGGTACGGCAGTAATTGCAGCGCCAAATCCTTAAAAGCGCAGGTCGGACCGTGCCAAAGCTCCAACACATAGGCGCCTTCCGCCATTTTGACCAGCGGAGCGGGGGCTTCGTTCTCAAAGCTGCCGGTGTAAGCGCCCTCCACGCAATGGGCGATCTCTTCCTCGGTGAAATCATTTAAAAACGGTTTTAAAATCGTCTTGGCACGACCAATGTAATCAAGCGCGCACAGTGCTTTAAAATCTTCCCCGTCAAGGGTGGGAAAGCAATCCGGCACAAACAGGCCGCCTTCTTCGGAAATGCCTTGGGCGATGGCCTCTGCGGCAGTCGCGGTGATCGATCGATTTCTGGTACTGATATAATTCATAACGGTTACTCCTACCTGGAAACTTCCTTTTTATTTTATATGACAAACAGTCTTTTGTCAAAATAATTCTTTGCGTTTTGCCAAAAAACTTTTTTAAGCAATTTTTCTGACAGACCTTTTTCCGAAAGTGCGCGATACAACGCGGGCACCTTTTCCAGTTTATTAAGGCTTTCATGCATGTCGGCGCCGTCAAAATCAGAACCCAGGGCAATGCGGTCTTCAAGCCCCAGCTCACACAAATGCACCACATGCCGATACATCATATCCAACGGGTCGCCGCCCAAAAAAACAGGGTAAAAGCAAAGGCCGATCAATCCCTTTTTTTCACCGATCAGCCGCAGCTGTTCATCGGTCAAATTGCGTGGGTGATCGCACAGCGCACGGCAACACGAATGGGTGGCGATGGGATACTCGGCCGCCTCGATCGCCCCAAAAAAACTTTTTTCGTTCAAATGGGAAAGGTCACAGGCAATGATCAGTTCATTCAGCTTATGAATGACCTGTCGGCCGAAATCGGTCAATCCCGCGTCGGTCTGCGCACCGCCCGCCAGGCGGTTTTGGCCGTTCCAGGTAAGGGTAAGCGCACAAACACCGTCCGCCTTTAACTGATACAACCGGTCAATATCCGTTTCCAGCACCGCGCCGCCTTCCACCGCAAAAAGCGGGGTCAAGACCGGCGGCCTTGCTTTGACCTTTTCTTTAAAATCCCGCAGAACATTCTGATAAAGCGCAAAAGGCTGCGGCGCGTCATCCCGAATCCAAACCGCGAAAACCTGCCGCCAAGCCGTAAAAGCCGCTCCCTGCCGACCTGAGACAGCAAGCCGATTCTGCCAAAAATCCTGCCTTTTTTCGTAACATTCATACGGCGTGTCACAGTGCAGATCAAAATATTTCAAACCGTTTCCTCCTTGAAACGCCCATCCGGCGGAACGCCTTTTGCCCGATCAAAACGCGTTTTTGATGTAGCGCAGCCGATAGCCCTCGCTGCCGTCCGGCCGTGTTGTGACCGTAACCTCCGCTACATCAAACCGCGGCTGTAACGCGGTCTCGTAAAACGATAAAAACATCTTGGCCGCCGCCGCGATTTTTTCCTGTTTGGCGACCGTCACCGACTCGGCGGGGGAAACCATGCTGTCCTCCCGGCGGGTCTTGACCTCTACAAAAAGAATATATTCCGACGTTTCCGCAATCATGTCGATCTCACCGAAACGGGTTTGAAAATTTCGCTTGATCACGGCACAGCCATGCTGCCGCAAAAAGTGCGCGACCATGTCTTCCCCGCGTTTACCGGTAGCTCCGATGTTCAAAGCATCACCCCAAAATATTTTTCAAAAAAGAAAGCCGGTGTATGGCGCAAGGACCATGCCGGCGAATGGCCTCGATATGCTCTTTGGTGCCGTAGCCCTTGTGCTTTGCAAAGCCGTACTGCGGGTAAAGCGCGTCGTACTCCGGCATCAGGCGGTCACGGGTAACCTTTGCCAAAACAGAGGCCGCCGCGATCGAGCAGGAAAGCGCGTCGCCCTTCACCACCGTGCGACAGGGGACGGTCAAATGCTTTGGGGCGCGGTTGCCGTCAATCAAAGCAAAATCCGGTTTCACCGACAATCCCGCCACCGCTCGCTCCATGGCAAGAAAGGTGGCTTCTAAAATATTCAATCGCTCGATTTCCTCTAACGTGCCGAACGCAACCGAATAGGCAATCGACTTTTCACAGATCACATCATACAGCAGCTCGCGCTTTTTTTCGCTCAATTTTTTAGAGTCATTCAGTCCCTCTATAACCGTATCAACCGGTAAAATCACAGCCGCCGCGCATACCGGTCCTGCCAAAGGGCCGCGGCCGGCCTCATCTACCCCGCACACAACGCGGGCTCCCTGCCGGATGGCGTCGGTTTCATAAGTAAAATCAGGCATTTGTCTCCTCCGCCCTTTCCAATGTGATCCTGCCGATTTTGCAGGTGCGGAATTCCTCTAACAGCATGTTGGCGGCACGTTCGGTATCGGTCTCGCCGCCCTTGATCATCATGCCCCGCTTTTTGCCGATTTGACATAACAAATCGTAGCCGTCACCCGAAAAATCCAGTGTGCCGTAACGCGCCTCCAAAAGCGGCTGTTCCCGAACACGCAACCGTTCCAAAAGCCGCACGGCCAGCAGTTCGGTATCCAAAACGGTGTCCTTCACCGCACCCGTAAAAGCCAGATGTTCCCCGACGGTTGGATCTTCAAACTTCGGCCAAAGTACCCCGGGCGTATCCAGCAGTTCCAGTTGCTTGTCAATGGTGAACCATTGGTTGCCGCGGGTCACGCCGGGGCGGTTTTCCACTTTTGCACGGCCGCCCCCCGCAATGCGAT